>CAINLJ010000106.1 GCA_903850335.1 uncultured Bacteroidia bacterium
CTATACCCAATGCTATGTTCACCTGGTATTTGCAGATGATGTATCTAATTGGGAATAATATGATATTCCGGTACGCTGTACCTTTGGTGCATAGCCCATCGTGTATTCTACAAATATAATCGGTGCTCTGCACCTCTGTCTCTTTGGTAACAAAACTTCTGCAAATCCCTGTTTATGAAATAAAAATTCAATTTTATACCTTTCCCCACAACTTTTTCATCTGATCCGAATAAATCCCAGATATTAGACTTTTCATACAGGATCTATCTGTCGAATTTAAAAGTCGCCTGATCAATCGGGATCAAACCGCAAGGTCAACGACCTGGGGCAATTGAAAATAGAGAGGCTCTGTATCGGTTCGATTAGGTAAACATATTCTTTCACATTTGATTAACCCGATTTACTTTTTAGAAATATCCTGTAATTCTAAAATATTTCGAGGGTATATCAAAAGGAAAAAACTTAAACGCAATTGCCGTAAAGTGAAAACGTAAAGAATTTTATATAATTAAATATCAATACATTAACTCTACGAATCTCTGCGCATCTTCTCTGCGTTTCTCCGCGGTAAAAAACTTTTGATGCATTTAATTATAACTATTTAATAAAAAAGCCGAACACCAGTTTAATTATAAGTTTTCAGGTGGGTTCAAATTATTCTCACCGGGCTGAACTGGAATTCGTCCCCGCCACCAGGTAGCAAGAGCCGATCCTGTGACATTCATCAATGGTCCGAAGATTGCAGGGGCAAGACCTACGGTTGCCATTTTCCCCATCTGAAGAGCTAACCCGGAGGCCAGTCCTCCGTTTTGCATCCCTACTTCAAAAGCTACAGTACGACGGTCTTTTTCAGGCATTCCGAATAACCAGGAAATAGAATAACCCAGTGTATAACCCGTAATATTATGCAGAAAACTTGTGATGATCAGAAGTACACCAACCTTTAAGAGACTATCCCTCCCGGCAGCAGTTATAATAGTTATTATCACAGCAATTCCAAGCATTGAGATGAATGAAAGGACTTTCTCAATCCATTGCCGGTCATTCTTCATCACTTTCTTAAGCAATATAGCACCCAGAGCAGGAAGAAGGTAAAACCACCAAACCGATTTTATAAGGGCATTAATGAATCCTGTAAAATCTGAATTCTTTGATTTCATATACACAAGATTTGTTAGCAGCACAACGAAAAAATAAGACAAAAGCTGAACAACAACTGACCACTTTTTCTTTGGTAAGGTTCCGGAGAATAAATTAAAAATAAAGCCGGCTACTATAGGGAGGATGATCATGTTAAGGATATCCAGCATCATACCCCAGAAATTTACTTCAATATACTGACCTCCAAGCCATTGCATTAGAAAAGGAGTCACAAAAGGTGAGATTAAAGTTGAGATGGCGCCAATTGTTACTGCAAGGGCCAGATTCGCCCGTGATATATACGACATTACATTAGAGGCTAATCCGCTTGGAACACATCCAATCAGAATGATGCCGGCAGAGATCTCCGGTGGGAAATTGAAAATATGTGCGATACCAAAACCCACGAGAGGCATGATCATGTAATGGGCCCCTACTCCAATTAAAACACCTTTGGGCATCCTGATCACACCTGTAAAATCTTCAAAACTCATCTGTGATCCCATCCCGAACATAATAATCTGAAGTAGCGGAATTATGAGCAATTTAAGTTGAAAGTTTCCAACAGTAAGAAAGGCCTGAGGATAAAACATTGATGCAGTGACAGCCGTAAAGATCCAGATTGTATAGGAAAAACCTTTCAATTGAGGGATACTCCTCACACCAAGAGCCAAGGTAATAAATCCGGCAATTAATAAAGGGCCACCAGCCATAACTGCGTTTGCAGCCAGCATATAAAGTGAACCCAGAAAAGAAATGGCAGAAAATATAAGCAGAAGATTTCCGGTTTTTTTATTCATTGATGTGGTTTGACTAATATCCGTTAATAGTGGTTTTTACTTCTGATTTTTTTCGGGAAAATCAGGGTGTTTTGTATTAAATTTCAACTAAAGATCCTGTCATGCGATCTTTTTTCATCCCATTCACCCGTAGGAACAAAATAACCCTTGTCACGTGGATGGAGGTGCTTTTTCAACTCCTCTTCATTTAATTCGATTCCCAGTCCGGGTGCCGTTAATGGCAAATTAGCAAAACCTTTTGTTATCAATTTCCGGCCATCAGTAGTTTTAACAAGGTTTTCCCACCAGGGAAGGTCGACGGAATGATGCTCCAATGCAAGGAAATTTTGTGTTGCCGCTGCACAATGTACAGCAGCCATAAATGATACCGGCGTACCAGCCTGATGCATGGCCATCGCAACACCATGTTCTTCGGCATAATCACCGATCTTTTTTGTTTCCAGTAAACCCCCTGCTGTTGCCAGGTCAGGGTGAATGATGTCGATGGCATGAATATCTATCAGTGGCCTGAAGTTTTTAAGCAGGTAAATATCTTCACCTGTAAGCAATGGTGTTTCCAGGGCATCCGACATCGTTTTCCATTGATCTGTCAACTCCCACGAAACAATGTCCTCCATCCATGCAAGCCTGTATTTCTCAAGGGCCTTCCCTAGTCTGATTCCGTTATTGAGATCAAAATGGCCATAATGGTCAGTAGATAAAGGGATTTCATATCCAACCAAATCCCTGATGTGCCCGGCAATATTTGCTAATTCCTCAATACCTTTCTCCGTTATCTGGATTTGAGTAAACGGATGTTGTGTATTTCCATAAGACATGTAATTCGACTGATCACCCCACTGAGCCAGATTTTTATCATTATCTTCCCAGAACTTCGAGTTAACAACTGTCCCGGGTTTCCCTTTTAATTCTCCAATTGAGAGATCCATTTTCAGCCAGGTATATCCCTGCTCTTCGGTCCGGAACTTAATAAGTCTGAGCTGTTCTTCCGGTGAATTTGCCTCCGGTGTATCAGCATATAGCCGTATTTTATCCCGGTAACGCCCTCCAAGCAACTGCCATGCGGGCACATTATATGCTTTACCGCACAAATCCCATAATGCCATTTCAACCCCGCAAACACCGCCAGCCTGACGAGAAGGACCACCAAATTGTCTTATTTTCCTGAATATCATCTCCACATTGCAGGGATTCATGCCGAGGATACGGCTTTTCAGCATCAAGGCATAACGCACATCCGCACCATCTCTTACCTCACCAAGCCCATAGATTCCCTGATTTGTATCAATACGAAGGATTGCAGTACCTCCCAAAACGGAAGTTAAGACATACCTTAAATCAGTAATCTTAAGGTCGGTTGGACTTGAGGCCCTGCTGACGCCGGATGTGGTTTGAGCAACTATATCCTGTACAGGAAGTGAGGTCAGTGCACCAATTGATATCCCTCCAAGAACTGACTTACGGAGAAAATCTCTGCGGTTACGAGAAGTTGAAGGATCGCTGATTTCTGACTGAATAGATTCATTATCAGCTTTTTCCCGGAGTTTATTCTGCCTGATGATCTGATTTAAGAGGTTTCGCATTGGGATAATGATTAGTAATTCCTCTCTTTCAAATAGTTGTCAAGCTCTTGTTTTGTCATAGGTAACTTACCCGGGTAATGGTTGATCCAGTCAAGGAAATCTTTTCGGACTTCTTCACTCCATTCACTGTCAATCTCGCCGGGTTTATACTTCCCTTCACGCAGACGCTGATGTCCAAACTGATTGCGAAGGTTGGTCAGCTCCGAGGTAATGACTACTTCCTCTGCCAGTTGAGCAGGGATGAAGATAGTCCCATATTTCTTAGCAAGAACCACATCTCCGGGTAAAACTGTTACGTGCCCGATTCGGATGGGTGCATTGATAGATGTGAGCATCATCTGATCGATATAGGATGGATCAACGCTCTTTACCCATGCATTAAAACCTTTGATTTCGCTTATTCCTTCCTGGTCGCGAACGCTTCCATAGAATATAACTCCTCTTTTTGATTTGGCATAAATTGAATTTCCCAGATTATCGCCAATCAGTGTCCCGCCTTCTACTTTGCCATAACTATCGGCAACGTATATGTCGCCTTCAACGAGTACATCAATCGGCCAGGAGTTAGTTGCTCCTTTGGGCGAACGATTTTCGGCTAGTCCCTGTGCCCTGATTTGTTTCTGGAAATCAGGACGGAGCGGCATATACTGGGCGGTTACAATCCGGCCTGTCATAACGCTGTCAGGATTAATAATAGTCCAGTTTCCTTCAAACTGATTCAGATATCCCTTGTTCCGCAGAACACCCCATGCGTCTTCAATACCGATATTTTTCAGCCTGTTGAGAATGTTATCCGGCACCTTTGGTCGTCCGTCAGCGAAACGTTCACCCTTCCATTCCGGGGTTATTGCCTTAATATATTCAGGTGTAGAACCAACACGCTGTGCGTTTGCCATAGAGAACACGAGACCAAACACGAGAATCAATACTATTTTCTTCATGAGTTTATAATTATTATCTGTAACCTGTAAATTTCTGATCCTTATAGCTAGTCACTCCGTCGTCTGTTCCGAACCAGACGACGCCTGATTTATCCACGGAAATACAGAGGACGTTATTACTATTCAATCCATTTTCTTTTGTAAAGGATGTCCATTTTGTCCCATTATAAACAGAGGCACCGCCTTTGGTCCCGACCCAGATCTGTCCGGTGTTATCCGCGGCTATTGCCTGAACAAAATTATCAATCAGACCATCTTTAGTGTTGAATACGGTCCAGCCTCCAAGGGTATTATTCCCGATATGACGTGCAAGACCTTGGTCTGTACCGAACCATTGGGTTGTATTTGAGGTGATCAGGACGCTGTAAACTTTGTCAGATGGCAGAAGAATCGGTCCCCAGGGCGCATAGACAGAGGCTCCTGTTATCCCATCGACCTCATTTTTGCGTAAGCGGGCGATACCTGCACCGTCAGTTGCGACATAAAGTGAGTCACCCCCGGGATTTGTTGCCATTGCGGTAATCGGATAATCCTCAAACAGTCCTTCAGGATACAAGTCGTCATAATCACCTTTTAACCATTTATCATTATTAAAAGCCGAAACACCCTTATTGGTTCCAATCCACCGCAGCGGACTCTTTCCAATAGCTATTCTGGCAACGTTATTCGACAAAATAGTAGTATTTTGAGTATGATAGGTTGTTGCTCCTGTTCTTCCGTCAACAGGCATAGTAGCTACTGTTGCACCTAACGGAGAGGCAATCCAAAGTTCCTGTCCGTAGTTGTTAACTTCCAATGCAAAACCCTTGAGACCCTGGGTTGGGACTTTTTTATTTTTGCTGTGAAGAGTCCATTTTACATCGTTAAAGTCGACGATTCCCTGTTCTGTAATAAACCATTTACGGTTATCGTTATCTACTGCAAGTGCGCTGAAGATCTTTGGAGAAACGCCCGGTTCATTAAAAAGGTTACGAGGTAACGAATCTTTAGCCTGTACTTGCTGTTCATTTTTGTTTTCCTGTGTGGATTTAAATTCCCGATCTTTTAATTCACCTGGCTTTGCTGCTGACAGAAAGCTCAGTGCAGCGGATATCAGGAAACCTGCGAAAAGGTTCTGACGGTTAAAAATGTTATTATTCATTATCTGATTGTATGAAAAGGTTTATTTGAGCTGACCCCTGTTTGAGGTGGAAGTAAAAATATAAAATCTAAATGATTATTAATTATATTTATACAGATTTTGGAATCTTTTTTGAAGTTCTCAACTAATTAATATTCAATCTACTATGAAGAGAAGAGATGTAATTAAGAATTTAGCGATATTACCTTTATCCGGTAGTTTTCTTTCTGTTGACGCTTTTTCGGCTACTACAGGTGGTCCGCTTACTCCCGGTGAGAATATTTACCAGTCGATAGGTGTAGATCCTGTAATTAATTGTGTGGGAACTTATACGATTATTGGCGGATCTGTGGAACGCCCGGAGGTAGTTGCGGCTATGCATTCGGCTTCAGGGTTTTTCGTACAATATGATGAACTGGCTTTTGGTGTCGGACGCAGGCTGGCTGAATTGACAGGGGCAGAGTGGGGAATGGTCTCGGCCGGATGTGCAGCAGGCATTAAGCATGTAACGGCTGCCTGCGTTACAGGCGGGAATCCGGAAAAGCTTATCCGTATTCCTGAACTGGCCGGTTTCGACAAGACTGAAGTCGTTATTCCCGCCAGTTCGCGTAATGTTTATGACCATTCCATACGTAATATAGGTGTGAAAATCATCACTGTAGCAACAATGGAAGAACTGGCGAATGCTTTAAATTCCCGTACGGCTATGATTTATCTGATGGCTGGTTCAGAGACGCTTCCAGGCGAAAAATTTGCCCTCGAAAGTATAGCTGCAATAGCAAATCCAAAGGGTATTCCAATTCTGATTGATGCTGCGGCCGAAGATCTTACAATACCTAATGTTCATCTTAAGCAAGGTGCTGCAATTGTTGCATACAGTGGTGGGAAAGCATTATGCGGACCTCAGTGTGCGGGGCTTTTACTTGGGAGGAAAGACCTGCTGATGTCGGCCTGGCAAGCCAGCTCTCCTCATCATGGTCCGGGGCGTGATAATAAGGTAGGGAAAGAAGAGATGATGGGAATGCTGGCAGCGGTTGAATCCTGGGTTACACGCGATCATGGTGAAAAGATGAGGACGTGGCACAATTATCTTGAAACGATCTCAAAAAAGGTATTAACACTTGATGGAGTAAAAACAACAATCAATGAACCACAGGGCCTATCTAACCACAGTCCATCGCTTACAATAACCTGGAACCCGGATAAGTTTAATATAAATGGCCCTGCCGTTGCAGAAGAGCTGGCGTCGAACAAACCGAGGATAGCAGTTCACAGTAATTACCTTGACGATTCAGGGAACACCTCGGTTACAGTTGCGTCGGGCCAGATGCAACCCGGGAACGACGTGGTTGTTGCAGAACGCCTGCTTGGTATACTTTCGCGAAAACATGAAAAACCAAAGGAAATGAGTGCAGCATCAGTGAACATTTCTGGCAGGTGGGATGTTGATATAGAATTCTACAGCAGCCGAAGTCAGCATACCTTCTTTCTTGAACAGGATGGTAACTGGATAAAGGGATCCCACAATGGCGATTTCTCCATGCGTGACATAGTTGGAACTGTAGAGGGCGACCAGGTAAAACTAAGCAGTTCTGACCGGCATATTGCTGATAACATTCTATTTCTATTTTCTGGCACAGCGTCGGGAGACGCGATTTCAGGTCAGATCTATATGGGAGAATATATAAATGCTAAATTTAAAGCAACGCGTCATAACCAGAAAGTTGTGCGCAGAGCTATAAAATTTCCGAAAGGCCAGCCTTTGTCTTCCTAGAATAAATTATTACAATGACTATAAAATAGAAAAACTATATCTCAAGTACGAATACAATGAAGAGTTAACTACAGGATTCCCACAATTAAAGATGACAAACAGATGAAAAGACGTGATTTCATAAAAGTTTCCTCTGCAGCAGGTTTAGTATCCATGGTAAGCCCCGGATTTAGCGCAATGTCGAAACTATCCTCAGCCGGTGAAACCGGCTTTGATCTTCATCCTTTTATTAAACAACATCCCGAAGCGGTTTTTATACACCTTACTTCGATTGATGATAAGAAAGATACGAGAGGCATATATGATGTCGGCTCTCAGCTTGCAAGTGAAATGTTTGTAAAAACCTCAAACGGGGAAGGGTATTCCAATTCAACAAAAATAACCTGTAAACCTAACTGGACCTGCAGTGGACCGGTAGATGTGGCCGATCCTCTTGCAAATGTAGGAATAACCACGGATCTGAATTTTATCGAAGGATTCTTAAAATCGGTTAAGGAGAAAGGACCCCAACAATTTTATCTGAGGGAATGTGCATGTCCGCATTTATGGAGCGACAGAGGGTACACCCAAATGGCACAAAGGAATAATTTTGATTTGAGAGACCTCAGTACAAAAGATTTCTGGGAATTAGGAAATGATGATATAATTTTCCAAAAAGCTAATGGTGTGGTCTTTAAAGAGGTTGGCTTTATGGCTCCTATGACCGGACCGGATACTTTCTTAATAAATATCGCGAAGTTTAAAGCCCATCTGATGGGGATTACAGCCTCTATAAAAAATTTACAGGGGATGACCGCAAAAAGATTTCATCAGTTTTGTGGAGGAAATTATAGTATTTTTAAAACGTACGACAGCCGCTATCACCAGTTTTTCCAGCCCGATTACATAGAAAGAGTTCAGGAGCTGCATAAAAAGCATCTTAGTGAAGGAATTCCCCGATGGGATACAAAGATGGAAAAACCTCCTTATGGCGGGGGACTGTTTATGGAATACTGGGTACAGCGAATGATTGATTCCTATAGTGTCTCACCGACAGGGATAAATATTGTCGAGGGTATTTATGGTCACGATGGTGATGGATTTTCGGCCGGGCCACATGATGGAAAGGCAGGAGATTTTATGGCCAACAATGTGATTTTTGGCAAGGATGCCTTCCGTGTCGATATCATCACTCACTGGCTGGCTGGTCATGAACCGGGTAATTTCGGACTATTCCACATAGGCATTGAACGGGGAGTCTCAAATGTTCTTAATCCGATGGATATTCCTGTTTATCTTTGGAAAAACGGAAAGGCTAAACTTATAAAACTTGACTCGTTAAAGAGAACTCCATTAGTCACAAATTATCTGCGTAAAAGTACAAATGGCCAGCGGGAGGATAAATATCATCTTTGCGACGAACCTTTCGATTATACGGCATGGAAAAAAGGTGATCCTGCAAAAAATACAAACGCGTCAATCCGCGCCCTTGGAACTGATTCGAATAACAAAGTAGTCATGGAGGTTAGTGTTCCTGATAAAGGTGACGTGTTTGTCGATATTCTGAATGAGCATGGCGATGTTGTCTGGCGTCTTGAGGCCAGTGATCTCGAACCGGGCAACCACCAGGTTGTATGGGAAGGATTTTCATCACCAGGCCTTTACAATATGTATGTAAAAGGCATGGGATGGGATGCCGAACGTCAGATGGTAATTTATTCCTGATTGAACAGATAATAAGAAGGTCAACGGATTATTATTGGAGTGGCTATACCGTTCAGGTCATAAACAATTTTTCCTGAGCGGATTGTCATCTCACATCCGAGCTTTTGATCACCCTCAATCTTGTATCCCGTTTTGTCCCAGAATCCAAAACTTCCTTTTTCCAGTTTAAGGATAGTGATGTCTGCCTCAGAACCTGTGGATAAATTCCCTAATTCCTCGCGATGAACGGCAAGTGCGGGATTCCAGGTTGTGGCTTTTATTACCTTTTGTAAATCCATTCCCATTGCCAGGAAGGTAGACATGACATTTAAAATACTCTTCATCGCGGCATTCATACTGCCCGTATGAAGGTCTGTGCTGATACAGTCCGGATAAAAACCACTCTTAATGGCTGGTATGGCCTGGGTGAAATTGAAGCTACCGCCGCCGTATCCGACATCAAAGATTATCCCCCGTTTCTGAGCCTCCCAGACAAACGGCTTTACTTTTTTCAGTTGCTCATCTACAATTGTTTCCCGGATATTCCCGTCGAGTAAGGCAAAAGCATGAGTGTAAATATCGCCTGGCCGAAGGTGTTTCATATACAACTCTTCGATTGGGAGCGGGGGTGTTGAGGAACCCAGATCAATCATTACAGGCATATGGCCCAATTTCCCGGCCTCAACGACTCTATCGACTGCAGTCCATTCATTACCAACATAATGCGCAACTTTAAATCCAACAATAATATTTTTGTACTGACGGGCTACCTGTGCAGTCAATTTTGGATCCATGTCATGAATATCCTGTTCATAGGCACCTCCCCGCATTCCTTCTCCAACAATATTGAGAAATGCGAGTACTCTGGTCTGGGCATTGTCGATAACATTCTTTTTGAAAGCCGGAAAGGATTTCCATCCGGCACATCCTGCATCCACAACGGTAGTAACCCCGGCACGAAAGGTAAAACCGTCGGGAGGCACTGATGAAAGTCCATTACTGAGACCATGATCGGCTTCCACTCCGGCGAATACATGAACGTGCAAATCAATAAGTCCCGGAGTTATGATCAGCCCGGTTGCATTTACAACTTGTCTGGCAAGCTTTACATCAATTGATTTTGCAACCTGCACAATCTTTCCATCCTTGATTGCAACATCCATCAATTCGTTCAGATTGTTTTTGGGATCAATTAAATGACCACCCTTTATCACGATTGAGAAGGTTTGAGCATGAATACTTCCGGCACACAGAAGAAACATGCAGATTATCAGGAGTTTTAATTTTTGCATGACGTGTTGATAAGTTTTTTAAGACAATAATGATGTGTTTAAATGGGAATGATATTCCGGTACGCTGTACCTTTGGTGCATATCGCCTCGCATATCCTACAAATATCATCGGTGCACTGCACCTCTGGTTCTTTGCCAACTAAATTTCTGCAAAATGCTGCTTATTAGATAAAAATTCAATTTTACACCATTCCGCACAATTTTTCATCTGATCCAAGGTTCATAGTAAACCAGGTTTATAAGATTTACTTCTCTATGACGTTGGATGCGGGTAAATCCAACGATAATTTATTTAAGGTGCAGAGTACCGTTGATATTTGTAGAAAATAAGGTAACGGGCACAAAAGAGGCTGAATCATAAGGTCTTTACCGCGGAGTTCGCTGAGAAGGAGCGCGGAGTTGCGCAAAGTTAATCTAATTGAAATACAATGCTTTGCGTATTTACTTTGCGTCCTTTTCGTTTAATTTTTCTCCTTTTGATACAGCCTCTAAAGGGCTTAGCAATGACAATATCAAATCATTTAGATGATTTGTTTGCCTAAATGTAGGCAATGCAATCCATCTCAACAAGCGAATTTCCAGGTACTCCGCCCTTGGCTACAGCCACGGTCGTACGAACAGGAGGATTCTTGCCAAAACGGCCTTTATACACTTCATTCATCCCTTTATAATCTGCAATATCATTCAGAAAAACAGTAACTTTCAGTACTTTTTCCATAGATGAACCGGCTTTGATGAGTTCACTTTCAAGCTCTTTAAGTACTATATCTGTATGGGCAGCGATTGTAAAAGGTTCAACATGAGCTCCTTTTCCGGCTATAAAAACGAGGTTTCCGAACTTTGTATTTCCAGAGAATAATGGCACATCATCAGGTGCAGAAACACCTGGCGCCGGTTTTCCTTCGGTTGGGGCACTCTTCGAACCCGATAATAATCCCATTCCCATAACACCTACGATAGATGCAAACAATCCTTTTAAAGCAGTTCTTCTTTCTGTTTTCATTTCAATAAAATTAAAATATGGATAAAAAATTGATTGTGTCGTTTGACTTTTAAACTTTCATTTATTTGCCGGTCAGAATGACAGGATTTGCAATGCCGTTTAAGTCATAAACTATCTTACCAGCACGTATTGTCATCTCACATTCGAGCTTTTTATTTGTCTCCAGCTTATATCCGGTATAATCAAAAAGACCGAATTTCCCTTCTCTAACTTTCAATACAGCAATATCCGCTTCGGCACCAACGGAAAGATTACCCAGCTCCTTACGATTAATAACCTGGGCAGGGGACCATGTGCTCGCTTTTATCACACTTTGCAGGTCCATTCCCATTGCAAGAAATTTCGACATGGTTGTAAGCATATCTTTCATCGCAGCATTCATACTGCCGATATGCAGATCAGTACTTATTGTCTGTGGATAAAACTTGCTTTTAATAGCAGGAATACCCTGCGAAAATGAAAAACTAATGCCACCGTAGCCAACGTCAAATATTATGCCTCTGCGTTGTGCCTCCCAAACAAATGGTTTTATCTTGCCTGCCTGTTCATCAACGATGCATTCTCTTGCATTTGGAAGATGAGCAAAGCAATGAGTAAAGATATCGCCTGAACGTAAGTGTTTAAGAAACAATTCTTCTATAGGGAGAGGTGGATTACTCCCGCCAAAATCGACCATCAAAGGTATACCGGCCAACTTTCCTGCCTCCTCGGCACGATCTGTCGGAGTCCAATCCGGACCATCATAATGTGCAAGTTTAATCCCAACGATATCAGCGGAATTGGCTTTGGCAAATTCGCCTGTCACCTTAGAATCCATATCCTTAAGGTTCTGCTCAAACGGACCACCACGCATACCCTCACCAACAATATTAAGGAAAGCAAGAACACGTGTCTGAGACCTGTCGATTGTCTGCTTTTTGAAAAGCGGGAACGTTCTCCAGCCAGAACATCCTGCATCCACCACGGTAGTAACTCCAACTCGAAAAGTAAATCCGTCGGGCGTTATCGAGCCAGGGCCGTTCATGTATTGCTGATCCAGGTTATTCCCCTGAAAAACATGTGTATGAATATCAATCAGACCCGGGATAACATAGAAACCCGTAGCGTCAACCACCTGTTTACCTTCCTTTTTATCTATGTCTTTAGCGATCAGGACAACCTTGCCGTCTTTAACTGCAATATCAAACAGCTCGTCGGTATTATTCTTTGGATCAATAACATGCCCTCCCTTAATCACGATATTGTATGACTGGGCTCTTGCAATCCCGGATATCAGGCAGAACACCAATAGGATAATAAGCGGTTTAATTTTCATGGTTTTATTAACAAATATTAATCTGTAAACAAATTATTGCGGGTAAACTGAACTAATTTATTGCAAACCAATTCAGGTCAGACTGAGGCTTTATCCAGTTCTTCCTTTAATCGTCTGGCAACAATTTTTTCCTGTCCCGGCTGTAAATTCCAGGAGGTCAAATTGATGCTGTTATCCTTCCCTCCCATCACCTCAATCGATGGTTCTCCCTTACGAAGCCTTAACTGAAACTCCTCTTTCGTCACTTTTACTTTGCTAATATCCCAGGCAATATTTAGTGTTGGAGTGCGATTTGCGACGGGAGGAACGGTAACCGTAGTTGTGACTCCTTTTACTTTTCCGGCAGCGGCGGCCATTAAAGCCACACGGTCTTCCCATGTCTTCCAAAGTTTTACGTGGTCGAGATGGATAAATTTATCGAGTGCCACATACATACCAAGAATTTCTTCCTTATTAACTTTCATACCACGGCCAATATTGCCACCCCGAGGAGGCGCATTTAGCCTTGCTGCTGCGACAAGATCTTTCTTCCCCATGAGTATTCCGGCGCTTTGTGGTCCGCGGATACCCTTGCCGCCAGAGACACATACGAGATCAAATCCCATATCATTGAACTTCCAAAGGTTTTCGACAGGAGTAGCATCTGCAGCCATGTCAATCATTGTCGGAATATTGAGTTTTTTCCCGAGAGCAACCCATTCCTTATCCGATATTTTACCGTCCGGACCTGCATAATTAAGAAACCACATCATTGCTGTTTTTTCATTGACAGCCTTTTCAACATCCTGAGGCGTTTCTACCTCGACAATTTTCACCCCCGTATTTGTGAGAGCATGAACATACCCGCTATTATGAGTTTTTTGGACAAGAACTTCAGATTTTATTCCATCGAGTACAGGTAGCTGAGCAACCTTTTTCGGATCCATTCCGGTGAGAACGCCTGCAGTGCCCAGTACAAGTGCCGACCAGCACCCGGCGGTTACCATGGCACTTTCTGAGTGGCAGAGTTCAGCAATTTTAGCACCAACTTTATCCTGTACCTCATCAATCATTGCAAATTCTCCGGCTGTGAGCCTAATTGCATCCAGAACCTCCTCATGCATGATACTTCCCGACATCGCTGTAAATGTACCTGCAGCATTGATGAAAGTCCGTATTCCAAGTTCTTTAAACAGATTACGCTTTACCGGCGGCGGTGTTGCAGGTGAGGCGGTTAATGACTCCAACGGGAGTACTGTTCCGAGGGCTATCCCGGCAACAGGCCATACAGACAAATTTTTTAGTGCGTCTCTGCGTTTCATGTCAATTAGTTTTATGATTTTATATGTATTTCTATCTTACCCCAATTATTTATCTATTTTAACTGCATTTTCCATTCACGACCGGGCAATTCAACAACAAAACTCTCGAGGTTACCCTGATCCTGAAGTGTAACGTAGATCGTTCTTCCGTCCTTACCTCCAAACGCCACGTTTGTTGGCCTCTTCCCCTTCAGTGCTATCTCTTGAAGAACACGGCCTTCGGGTGAAACTTTTACAACAGTGCCCTTCCCGAAACGGGCGATATACAAATTTCCGTCAATATCACACCGCATACCGTCCATTCCAAATTCGGGAAATTCGATAAGTAAATGCTTCTTGCCGATATTGCCGTCAGGAAGAAGATCATAAGCCCAGACTTTGGGTACTGCATTCACGTACAGCGTCTTCTCATCGGCACTAACCTCGATCCCATTTGCCGGTCCCTGAAGAGAGTCGAGCAGCGTAACCTTACCATTCAAGTCTGCACGCCAGATCCTCCCCTTGCCTGTCTTCCAGTCAGGATCGCTTGCATAAACACGATCTTTGGTATCAATTGCGATATCATTGGGTTGATGCATAGTCTGTTCATGGGCAAAGACACTCACATTTTTTGTCGCCATGGCTACCTTAAGAACATTGTGTTTTGTATAATCTGCAATAAGCATGTTTCCATGGCTGTCGAAACGTATGCCATTACCGATGCTTCCCTCTGGCAATTCTATAAAAATGGAGGCGGTCCCATCGGGAGTAATCTTGCCAATCGTACCCTGATGGTTAAAGTTGACAGCATAGATATTCCCCGACTTATCAACTGCCGGTCCTTCAACGCCGCTTGTGAACCCATTTGCAGGGGTGAAAACAGAAGATTTGTAAAGCCCGGACGGAGCAGAATTCTGGGCTCCCAACATCAGGGAACAACCAGAGAGAATCAGAATAAGAGAGGTTTTCAGGACTGACATTTCGGAATTTGAAGGTTATATTTCTGTGTGATTGACCGAGGTGAATATACATAAAAATATGAAATAATTTCCGGTGGGTATTAATTTGAAATTTAGGGATAGGGTATTATATGCAGAGACGCAAAACCTTGCGTTCCTGCATATAAATTTGTATAAATGGGAGATTTGCCCCGTGGGGAGATTGGAGACGCGATGAATCGCGTCTCTACGAAACCTTGGCCTGATAGGATATTACAACATAAACATTTCGTTTTTTATTGAGTGCTGTCTTAAGAAACGTAAAAACAACGGGTATTGTGTTATCAATATTAAGAGTCCAGCCTGACGCTGCATCACCTGTAAAATCCACATTCTGAGTTGCCACGATGAGTTTGTTTTTCTCCAGGTCGATACTGCAGAACGCCGCTGTTATCTTATCCTCCATATTTAGCTGACGTGTCCAATATGGAAAATTATTTTTGTCGACGTTGAGTGAAAGTTTCCGGACATCATCTGTGGCAGCCGATTTAAACAGTTGCCAGTTGCCTGCAAATTCGTTGCAGACATTATATAATTGAAGCAGACCACCGTCAGGTGCCTGAAGGATATCCTCCTTTACATGGTCCGTAGCCACCTGTTTGAGATGTCCGGCTTCGCGGCATGTATATCTCAGATGCAGGATCACATCCGAAATTGTCTCCAGATCAAACTGGGGTATTGCATTCGGGATCTCAATTTTCCAGCGGCCAATGGCTCCGGCACCTTCGAATGGAAGATATCTCTCATCGTGTAAATTGGTTTCAAACAGACCACTGTCATTCTGCGCACTGCTAGTAACCATAGTTTGAATAGCACCATTAAAATCGCGGAAACGCGCATCTTCAGAACCGGAACGTTTATAGTCATCTCCTTTCAGTGATGAAATTCGTATACTGCTTTGGAGTAAGGATAATTTAGCATGAATACTTGTATAAGGTCCTGTAATGCAAGGGATTGAAACAGCGACGGTTTTTATCCTCCTGTTAAACTGTCCGGGACTGTCTAAATCGTATAGCCATTCGGGCAGCTCAATCTCGCATGAACCTGTAGCTTTCAACTTTAATAAAGCCATTGGATCGAGTTTATGAACAGAGACGTGTTTAGTAAGTTCATATTCTCGTTTATTATTCTCGTGATAAGCCATTTCCATTCGTTTTAAATCCAGATAAAGCGATTCTCCGGAGAGAAGTCCCTTGCGGGCGCTATCCCAGTAGCCAAATTTTATCAGATCCAGATCGTCAAATTCCTTGCGCATAAGCTCATATTTGAGTGTCTCCTGGCTTTTTTTCGCGATGTCGAAGGCAAACTGATAACATTCGAAGAATATTCGGGAGAGTTCACCATTCATCCAGGTATATAATTCCTCATTTGTAAATTTATCCTGCAGAAAGGCTTGTATTGCTTCAGTTTGTTCGACTTGTTTTAGATGATTCTGATACTCTGTCTTCGTGATCTGTTCTCTGATCAGGGAGGAGATGATTTGGCGGCCATACTGCATTAATTCGTCAGAGGCTACATTGGCTTGTAAAACGTAATCTTCAGCCCTTCGGTAGTAGCCTGCCATTTTTGAGGCTCTATCTGCGTTTGTAAGAAATGCAGACGCAACTTTTTGAGCAATATCGGCACCTCCATCCGCCAGTCCTTTAAGCTGCACACCTCCAAATCCTACTTTAGCCCCTACGCCCAGAGGTGTTGCATGAGCATCAAACTGAGGAATCAAGGCAACGATTGGAGAGACTAATTTTAAAACAGACGAAAGTGTGCTGAATGTGTCATAGGTTGGGAGGAAAATATTCAATTCCGCATTTTCATTTTTATTCAGTGGCAGGGTTTTACCAAGTTCACCACCGAAGACACCAGTGGCAATGTTGCCGGCAAATTCCATCAGCCCACCGACAGAAGTTTCCTTTCGGTAATCTTCTTTGGCAATTGCAACGGCATATTGATCCACTAACTGGGCATAGACCTGATCAAAAACTTCTTCATTGAGGTTTTGCCTTGCAAGATCAATTGTTTTGAGCTTATTGATATCCGAATCACTTGTACCTAAAATCCTCTTGTAGTGTCTGTATCTTTCAAATGCAGATGATCTGCTTTTTAACAACGCTTCGGTTGCCGCTTCTGATTCTTTCCATTGGAGGAACTTTACATCCTGAACGAGCTTTGTAATATTAAGTTCGTGCTGCTGACGAAGCAGAGAGAGACTTTCGGCATCTTTTTTCTCCAGGGCAGAGAGGAGCGCAGAGCCAAGAGACTTAACTTCAGCACATATTTCAAGAGCTTTCTGGAGCAATAAAGGTCCTCTGACAGTAGACATTGGCTGATTGATATTATTGATAATACCAGCAATATCCAATCCTGCAGCAACGGCTTTGACAAGCATTCCCGGGTCAATCGGCGGATCAAAGAGCGGCAGCTGACGAACAATTCCATCAAAATTCATGCAGTGCCTTATTTTGAATAACCTGTCGGCAACCGTATCCCAATATGCGAGCAAATTATCATTTTGAGGAATGCAGAAATACAAGGTACGTCCGATTCCAAATGCAGCCGCAGTGGCTCCGCTATCAACAGGATGACTGGAAGTTGGGCTTGTGTTAAACGGAAATTCATTTTCAATATCAATCAATGCATTTCCAAAGTCATCGATCCCCGCTTTTTTAAGCTGATAGTATGATTTGGGAGTCCGTGTTCCCCGAGAAGGTATCTTTTGTGGCTTGGGCCCAAGAATGTTTGCGGCAAGCACATAAACCTGAGTTGCTTCGTTGAGTGTTTCAATCGTATCTTGTCTGAAAAGATTATCGCCCCAGGCAATAAGATTATCAAGGTATTTCATAACCACATTTATCTGATAGGCCAAATAGCGGGTACGGGCGATCACATGAGGCTGGAATGGTTTATCACGCCAGGCCTGAATACTCTTCTCCATTTGTGTTTTCAAGGCAGTATCATCACCTTTTGCCAGTTCAGTAAGCATTTCCTGAATGAAAACAGTTTTTGTTTCATTTCTGAAACGCAGGAATCTCCAGAACCGTTGGGGTGAGGGTATTGAGGTGTCATTGCACGTGGGGTCAAAAATAAAATGGAACCACTTTTGAGCAACATCGAAGCACTGGTTTTTACTCAGGTGAACTGCCATTGTGAGCGGTGCATGGAAGAATAATTCCCAGTTATATACAGAGTACGGACCATCATCACTCTCATCAATCTCTTCGTTTGGGAAAGGAGCAATTGTATAGTTCCCAGGAGTATACCAGTCCGTAAGCGGTCGTTCGAGGCTCTTGTGATAAGTAGCATCCAGCAACGCAGGTAAACCATCGCGGTTAAGCGTCTCTATTAGCTCTTCCGTATACGGATGATAATGGGTAGAGAACTTGTACCTGAGATCTCTTTCTTTTTTTCTCTGAACTATCCAGTTACGATAATTATCTGATACAGAAGCAATCTGTATAGATGTGTCGTGAAAATTTTGTTTATAAGCCATCGCAATTTATATTAAATGGGTTAAAATATTCCTTCTGTCTTGCCTGCGTTTATCCCACCGGTTCCAATTACAGTCTGACCGAATGAGAATGGTTGCATCGTCCCAAGTACTTTTGTATAATTCGGGTTAATATCAACGGCTTTCTGATTCTGCTCCCATGGATTGCTGACTAACAGATCTCCCGGGTTTATAATTTGTTCAGGAGGCCATCCTTTCACAGGTTTCTCGATTATAATGGGAATGTCAACCAAGATTGGGATCTCAGCAAACTGATAATAATCGATATACTGCCAGATAGGGGTGAAGATTTCCTCAACGGGTTCAATGAAAAGCGAACTATGTTCATCTTCGTAGGACAGTGGAGCTTCATACTGTGATTTAATTGTCTTATGACGTAACGGAGTTACAAAAAACCTGTTTGTAAGTAAACTATTCTTAGTCAGGACTTTTTCAGTTTTTTGAGGCTTTGAGGCACCATTGGGCTGATTCACACTGACAAGGAAATCTTTTCCCGGCATTACAATCCTTGTATTAAGGAGTGCCGACTCCTCAGATAACCCATAGTAAGGCTGGCGCAACAAGGTGCCGTTAAAGAGGCTAACATTATTAAGCAGTTCACTATCTGCAATATAGTCAAGATATGGAGGAGCATTTTTGGAAGTAAAGGTGAAGACTCCACCTAAACCTTCATACCGGATATAAAACACAACCCGTTCACGAGCCTTTCCGGGAGGGTTGTAAATCGTATCAATTCTACCGTAAATCAAAACATTGTTACTATCGAAGTCCAGGATATTATTAAATAACATTGGCCTTTTCAGATCCGTTGATTTTGGCGAAGTCCATTTACCCTTATAATACTCACCCCAGCACATATTGATTTCAATATTCTTTTTCGAATTAACATTGAGGGCATCATTACTCATTCCCTGAGCAGATTTTAATTGATCAACCGGAGCAGGCTTTTCAAATATGTTAATCCAGAATACAAACAATCGTTTTCGCCATACGATCGGGAAAAGGTGCTCTCCTTCAATATTCAGATTAACCTTTTCCCAAGGTGTCCAGTACCCATATTCGTAACGACGATAGTAATATTGCCTTGTATTACCATTTGTACGGCCAAAAACATGCAATACATCGTCATCCTGATTCGTATTGTTTTTCTCCTCGAGATACATGCCGACAACCTCGAGTTTCGCAATATCATCAAGCTTTTTCAAATAATTTAAGAAAGCGAGTTCAGCAGATTCATCGGTTACCTCAGCCTGAAGGAGTTCACCTTCCAGTTCTTTGAAAAGAGATGATTTATTGTCACGCAATTCAGGTTCAAGCCAGTTTTCGGGATACAGGAATACTTTTCTGTTTGCCTCCCAAACCCGGTACCGCTTCATCCACGCCCACTGTTCAGCCTTAATTGATGCCGGATCAACCATTGGTTCCAGGTTTATCAGACAACGCATGATAAACAACTGAACTGTTGATATCGCCTGCCTGATTCTGGAGGTCTTCATACAGGCATCCATTTGAACATCAATGAGAAAATATTCATAAAGCTTATCTGCATTCACGATCTCGGGCGATGGCCTGTTGTATTGAATGATATAACTCACCAGCGCATCCCTGAGTAAATTCCGTACCGGATCACTTACGGATTGCATTGAATCGAGCCATGAAGCCTCCGTTACATTGTTCCTTATCGCATCCTTAATGCCTGTGACCAAATCCGCTGACGGGTCATTTGTAACCCATGTTTCGACAAGTGCGGCCGGATATCCAATAGTTGTCACAAGATCAATGGCTGTCTTTACTTTCCGTAGGACAGTAAGCTTCGACAAGTCAGCTCTTGTGAATGAAAAGCGGGAAAGAATCTCCGTTATATCTGCCTCATTCCAAAGATTAAAACTTTCCAGCAACAGCTTACCCTGTGAAGTTTTTACCAAAGGATCCTTTAAAACCTGTACCCATGTATTGTCCTCTGGTTCGTTCTCTTTTTTTATGGAATTGAAATAGATTAGCAATTCAATTTTACCCCACAGTGCATAAAGATTAAGAGGTAGAATTGAACCATCTGTACTGAAATTATTTAGAACATCCTTTGTTTCGGCATTCGAGGAGGCAAAATAATCCAGTTCAACTGATGTAAATCTGAAGATGTTTTGCAGCTGAGCTGCCTTCATTAGCCTGATCAATGAGGCCCTGGCCGCATTTACGCTATCAGCGTCATAAATTGCACGGTCAGGGATGATTGACTTTGTTATTGCCTTGGTTCTCCACCAGATATTTGCCTTTTCGCCGGCCGGTAGATTGGCAATCGTCAACTCTGCCGGCTTGATGACGCCTGACTTTAATGTCAATGCCACAAGGTTTTTAACCTCCTTTTCCGTCCCGACAGTCGCACTGCTTATAGCATCCACACCGTCTATCTTAAGGGAAATCACTGTGTTTTCGGGTGCAGAAATATAGAGCAGATAATCGTCATTAACAGGTATATCAATGTAAAAATGATAAGTCTTATTTGTGTCAAAGGCAACTTTCCCTTCCAATTGAGTCAGATCAAAAAGAACTGATTTTGATGGATCTGTCACTGAGCGGACATTTTCCTTTTTACCGGTCAAAACTGCCACTGCATCAGAATCTGCCTTAAGAATTGGTCCAAGAACAAGTTGAAGTGCATTTATCTTCAGCTTGTTTTTCAATTCCGGCAAAATTAATGAGACTAATTTTTGCGCTTGAGCGGATGGTGTTGGCTCAAGTTTAATTGTGTCGTAGATAGCTTTTAAGTCAGGATAAGTTGCAGCAAAATCCATCAAACCTGCATTACTTGTACTTTCCAGGACCAATAATGCTGCCTTAAGGTCTGCAATGAAAGTATCCAGCTCACTCTTCACTTTTACGATTCCCATATCCTTCACTAGCAGTGTATCTGCAGCTGAATCAAGTGAGGTCCTCACCGAACCGGATAAAATACCCGTATAGGTTAATTGTTTTTTAAACGGATCGAAGCCAAGACCAGGGTCTGCCATTAAAAGAGGTGCCGGAAGACTTTCTTCAAGTGTATTAAAAAGAACGGAAAAAGTTTTGGTGCTTAACAAAAAGCTAAAAAAATCATCCGTTGTCGATGCGTCATAAACAAGTAACATCTTACTTTTCGCAAAATTGAAATCGGCATTGTCAGGAGCAATACTGTTCTCTTTTTCAATAACACTGAGTGAATCACGTAAGGCTTTAATGCCTTTGAATAATGTTTCTTCCGTCGGAACAAGTTTGCCGGTGATATCCTTATGGTGCAGAATATAGGCTAGATCGGCAACCTTTAAAGACTGTTCTTTGAGGCTCAGTGAAATTCTGACAAATTTCAGCAGTGACGGATCATCATTTTCCAGGTCATCTGCTAATGGATCGATACCTGAAATTGATGTTAATTCGATCATTTCTGTAATGCTCATTTTAAGCATTTTGGCACATTGTTCCTGCCGAACCTGCAGAGTAAGGCTTTTATCCAGGATCAACAGCAGATTTGGATATTTCTTTTCTGAATAGGATAAAAAGTCAGCCAGTCTTTTAAAATTCGCCAGCCTGTTGAACACCATAATAAATGTTGAATCAATATTACCATCAGTAAGTTGCCCGGATGGGACCGGCAACATGACTTTCAGTAAATTATCGAGAGTCGCAATACTCCACCCGGTTTTGATCAGGATTCTTAAAAAACGATGGAATTTGGTGTATGATATTGGTTTCAGGTTATTCAGAGTATTATCGGGCAGCGCATATCTTAACTCAACATTTGCAAAATTACAATCGTCAGGATTTTTACCTGTATCGGTAAGTGTAACAAGGCCCATAATCAATTGCTGATTATTTCGAAGCCATTGTTTAATATTACTTCCATAATCAGCCGGTGAGATTCCGGGTGCAATAAGCGCATCCATTTGCGCGTCATTCAGAATGCCTGTATAATACTTCTGTAGATCATCCAAACTGATTGCTAGTTTTTGAAACAAAGGAACAAGCTCAATTCCCGGATTAATAAAATTTGTTTTCAGTAAATTTACAAGGTCCTCATAACTTACTCCGACAATTCTGCTAAATGTTTTTCCATTTGCAATCGCCGAATTAAGTTGTGAAATTGAATTTCCTGATGGCTCACCAAAATATTCAGGCAGATTCTTATAGGAGATATTTGTTATCGTTTTATATTCGTCTTCGCTAAATCCGAGCAATTCTTTTCTGGAGGATAAAGAGGAAGAAAATATATACAAGGCATTATTAAGCGTAACTCCCCACATTTGAAAAAGGCGGCGTAAAGTTTCGAGAGGCTGGTGAAATGGCAGGTTATACGGGTATACTTTTGTCTTAAGCTTGTTGTACGCAGCCTGATTAACAAATTGAGGTTCAGACAATAATTCTGCCTGTCTGGTATCTTCTGTGACATCATGCCCCTTTAGCCCGGTCAGGTCACCATGGATGATATAATATTCCAGTATTTCGTTTACGAGGTCAATATATGGCAAAGCCATGTTCGTGTTCTCACAGGTTAGCTGGATATGCTGAATATCAGGTCTTCTTCCGACAATTCCATTTTCTTTTCCCAGCAGGACCTCGATAGGATTGGATTTTTGGAAAGTTAATCCAGTCAAATCTATAAATTGTAATAATTCAACAAGATAAGCAGCAGGGCTCAAAACTGATTTACAGGAATCGCATGAGCAGTAGTCCATATTACCGAATAACGAATCCAGCGTAGGATAGGCAATTGTGGAGTTTAGTGTCTTTTCAAGTACTCCTGTGATCGCATAAAGGTTAGGCATCGCCCGGCCTGTAAGATAGGTTGTCGCTATTCCAAGTGAAGCACTATATACTTCATTTGCCTTTGTATAAGTAAGTTCAGCTTCAAGCTGGGTAGGAAAACCATTCCCGTAAGCTGAAAGAAATTCTGATTTGGTATAGCCGGCAATTTCATAGGCAGAGCTAATGCCCTTTAAAGCCAAGGCTGTCATTGCCTCATCTGAGGGACTAATCTGGTACAATCTTTCGTACTTTTTCACTGCAGTCTTTGCAGGTGTACTAAGTTCTGTGAAGTTGTCCCATGTTTTAACCGGATTTTTCCCAAGTATATATTTAGACTGATTTTTCTTAAAAAATCCAACCACCTCCTCCTTAGGAAGGGTTTTACCCAGATTTATCTCATCCCGATTGATCCTCTCACCCGCAACTGCTGTAGGATAGCTACGTTTTACAAGGCTGGCCAGATGTACGGCATACTCATCAGCGGATAAATTGGCAGGAATGTCAGTCCCAATGAGGGATTTCCATTCGGACGGTTTATACAGTGCACTGCTAACCAAATCGATGTCGGAGGATACCTTATATTTATCGTAGACCTTTTTCATCAGAGGTACATTATTGCCCGTAAGGAAGCCCATTTTACCATCCAACTGCAATTTATTTATCAATTCGGAGGAGAATCCTTTCTGTTCTAAGGATGTCCAAAGTTTAGAGGAATCGTTTCCGGATTGACGTAATGTTTGCGCAAAGGCAGACTGTTGATCTGAGGTTAAACGAATCGCAAGCATTTCGCTCATGTTCGATACAGATGCAAAGGGTTTGTTCGAAAGTAAAAAACCAATTGATTGTTTATCTAAAAGATCCAGAGTCCCCTGTATATTTCCAGTACCTGGAATGATATTTTTCTCTATTGCTGATTTTAATGCAATAGAAACGGCCTCAGCTGAGAGTGATTTTATCGCATCAGGATTAGCTGGCACACCTGCCCTGAGTAATGCATAGATATGTGCAGGTTCGATCTTTAGAAGATCACCGATCTGATGTGCAGTAGATACCATTGCTGTTATCCTTGCATCCCAGCCTGTTTTATTTGACAGATAGGTGATTTGTCTGTTAGTTGCATCTTCCTTTAGACTCTTCCAGTCCGTTTGGCCCAAATGAACCTGAACATCGTGCAGGACCGAGTCAAATTCAGAGGCTTTCACGATACTTTCAGCACTCAAAATAACATTAATAACTTCGTTTGTAGTCGCATTAAACCTGATTGGAGAAAGTGTAAATTTCTTTAATTCCCTGTTATTATATGCTTTAACCTGTAAGTCAGGGCCTCCATTATCAGCTGAGAAGGCAAATTTGATCGAATAATTGCCCAGATTATCGCTTACTGTCCGGCTGACAGTTATATCCTGGTCAACTTTTTTCACAAGTATTTCAAGGACTATATTGCTTAAAGCGACGCCGTTATTATTGACAACATTTCCATTTAAAGTATAAGTAACATTGTTAGTATCGACGTGTATCGGCTCGCGATAAGGAGGCCAGTCGATGATGATCGTTTTAAAATCATCCGGTTTACTATAACTCCAGACAGATTCATTTTCGGTTGATTTAATCAGTTTCCCGTCAAAATACAGCTTAAAGTAAAGATCAGGTTGCCGTTCGGTTATAACTCTGATTTGTAATCTTTCCTTTAAGAAAATTTCAAATTTCCCATCTTTATCAGTGACACTGCTACCTGTTGGGGCAGTGGCAGACTGAATCTTGTCCCACGCTTCAACTGTAAAACCTGCGAGCGGCAAATTCTTATCCTTGCTCATCAGGACCCCTTTGACCGACATTTTCTGAATATCCATAATTGTCTATTATTAAAATGTTTTATAAAATTTGAGTTACGTTATCTTAGTATTAAAATTATTTATTCAGTATTAACAGGTTAAATTCCTGTACAACAAAGACATTTAATGATTTATTTAGAAATGTCCCTGCGCGGTTATTCCCAGTTGAAGATTCTTAAACATATTACTACTCATATCGGGAACTATACCTACGGAAAGCCAGCTTGCATTACCTTGATTATACTGGTAAAAAGATGCACCAATTACGAGTCCGTTAGGAGTCCATGGCGATTTTGCAGCACCACCTATTGCCAGAGTTCCCGGACTAGGAGGAGCCGCTTCTGTTACACTTACATCAGGCATATAAGCAGCTCCGAAAACGGCTGCTCTGCCTGAAATTCCGGTTGCAGAATTTACATTTACATCACCAAGAATGTATGAAGTATAAAGAGGTCCGGCACCTGAGAAGGTACCGCGAAAATCAGCACCTGAAGAAGATGCGTTTCCGGTGCCTCTAAAACGTAAAGACTGTAAACCAAAAATATGAAGATTTCCCTGTGCAGCATAGGATATTGATCCGTCAGCATTGCCAGCACCGTGACCGGAAGCCGAGAAAGAAACGAGTCCAACATTGACATCTGCTGTTGCCGTGACGCTGCTTATCGAAGGGCGACCTGATGCATCGACTGATCCCGATGCAGCAACATGTACCCGGCCTATGTTTGCCAGTGAGGTTGCATCAAAGGTACCACTAAACTGACCTGAACTAACGGACGCCCGTGCCCGGAATTCTGCGAGCGACGTTGAGCCCGACTCGAATGCTCCATGTAAAGTAAGAGTACCGCTTGCCGATGGCAAAGCGGAAGCCAGTGTGGGCACGGCACGGCTTAAGACTAATTCCCCCGGAACCGGTACCTGCAGAGAAGCGCTGCCATAAGCTGTTATATGTAACCCGGAAGTATCTCCAACAATTCCTCCCCCACGCATGAGAAGGCTTCCGGTACCTGCCGAAGTGTTGACACTTGCCGAGGCTGTGGCATCTACGATCCCTGAGGTATTTAAATTCAGTGCCGGAATATTTAATCCGAAGCTTGACCTAATTCCAGCTGTTAGTCCCACTTGTCCCGAAACAGACCGGTCACTTGAAAACAAATTGTGAAATTGCATCTGACCAGTAACATTCACGGGAGCAATCTGAGTAATTAAGGGCGTTATCTGTACCGGATTTCCTGTGCCTGACACGGGCGAGGATTGTTTACCATTTTTATCCGACCTCATAACAGGTGAGTTATTACAATACCTGTAAAGATTTACGCCATCCCCAATACCTGCCGGATCACAACTAACCCATCTGCCAAGCCAGGGTATGTAATACCGCGAACCGTGATATTCAAGGCCTGTTTCCTCGTCACGTTCCATACCTGTGAACCTGTATCTTTTTGAAGAGGCGCGGATTGAAGCATTTTTTACCTGATAGGATGTAGTTCCAAAAGGGTGAAATTCTTCGTAAGAAATTATCCTGGCCTCAACAGTTCCATCCGTTTCAAGAGCTGCGGAGCCAGCATGATTGTGAAGCTGATAACGCACTAAACGTACTCCCGGCGCCTCCGCTGCCAACTGACCTGGTTTAGTATTCTTTGTAATAGTTTCGATGATCACAAACCGGTTTCCCTCATCCGTCAGACTTAATGATTCAAACTCGAAGTTCACAGTATCTGACTGATAAGTTCTGGATATTTCAAAACCGGAAAAGTAAATATGCTCTTCCTTTCTGGTTGCCGCAATACCCTCTGCCGCACTGTTTTCTGTTATTTTACGAATACGCTGACTCTTTGCGTCATATTGATACCAGGTTGTCTCAGCAGTCCCGTTTCCAGGATTTACACGCTGACGTATACTCTTTACAATTTCTTCCTTAAAATTCCAACCAACTTCATCAAGATTAGGCATCTGAGTTAAAAACCCATGCTTTGGATGATGCGTATAACTATAATTCTGTGCACCAACAGCTGTCTGAATAAGCCTGTTATTTGTCTTTTCGTAACTAAAATTCCTTGTCAGATTATTCCCAAGCGTCTGTTTTAGCTGAACTATGTTCCCCACTTCATCATAGCTGTATGTCTGAAGATAATTCCAAACTGCCATAGGATCACCAGGGTTCAGACTGTGCATAAACTGAGCATCGTTCCAGTTGTCAGAGGAATTAACAGTCAATAAAACATTGTTTTCACGCCCTGAGGCTTCCCGTAAACGGTAAAGAGCATCGTAAGTATATTCCGATAAGCCAGTTACCCTTTGATTGTCGAAAAAGACTACAGGTATATTCTTGTCTTCAATGTGTGTGATATTCCCAACCGGATCGAAAGTATAATACCAATCCTGCAAAGGATCATTATTCTGCCGGGTTGTTTGCAGATGCCTAAGACGGAAAGTCTTACTGTCATAATCGAAATTTGTCGTTACCCCATTCCCATAAACAATCCGGCTACGCTGACTTTTTTCGTCATAATCGATTCTTTCAATGAATACATCTGCCTCTAATGAGCCGGTGTGTAAAACTCTCTCCGAGTCAAGCAGACCAGTTTCATTGTAAGATGGAAATATTGAACTCAGATCCGGTGAAATTTGTTTTGTAATCCTGCCCAGGGCATCGGTTTCATTGACAAAGGAGAAAAAACCATCTTCCAGATCACTTTCAAGACTAACATCCGTCCAGTTCGCTACGACTTTATAATTTCTAAAAAGTCTTCGTTTTGTAATTTTCGGCTCACCCTTAAAATTAAACTCAGGAGTTTCAACCAATCCTCCTGTATCGTAATGTCTGTAAACATTCCCTCTCAAATTCAAAGTCTCTGCATTAAGTAAACTCTCGCCATAGACTATACGATCGAAAATATGGTTCAGAGCAGAGGGTCCATCACCGCCAAGCACTTTACTTTGTAACGGGCGGTGCAAAGAATCATACGCATATTGAAACTCGTGACTTCTCTCGTCCCAGGTTCGCAGCGGATTCCCAAGAATATTTAATAAAGTCCAACGCTGACCAGAATCCATGCTGTTTTTGTATACACCGTTGCCCAGGATATCGTATTTAAATTCGATTACAGTATTTCCCTTGAGGCTGTTTTCAACCAGTTCGCGTGCATCTGTCAGGGAACGAAGATTTCCCTCAACATCCAGTTTTACTTTAGTTTTGTAGTATTCATCTGCATTTGTCGTGATATTCCTGTTATTGTCCACAGACAAAATCGTTCTTCCCAAAGTATCCAAATGCAGGATATTAGATGTTCCAGCGTGCAAAGCAGCCTTTTCAGCAGCCACTTTTTCCCTCGCCGGATCCTTGCCCTCCGCAAGTAATTCAGTATCGATGAGCCTGTTGATGCGATTTATATACCAGGTACACTCAGGATCAAGAATGCAATCATTTGCATCAAAATTCAGCTGTTGCCATGAATTAAATTGTGCCCTTAACAATGTCCCATCCGGAAGAATTGTCTTAATGAGACGACCCATAGAATCATAATACATCACCGAAGTAACTCCTGATGCAACAAGCTCTTTTTCATCCTCAAATTTAGGTGAACCCGAAAAATAAGGCTCATATTGCTTGACAACGTTTCCTTTATTGTTGAGTTGAGTCCGGCCATTCCCAACCCACCGGAGATAGGGAGTTGTAATGACAGGAACTTTATTCCCAGCATTATCACTGACAAAGGCCTGACCCGGTTTGGCCTGAGTCTTTTTCATCGTGACTCTTCCAAGTCCATTCGTATATTCGAAACTTAACTGAATCTTACTTTCCGGATTCAGGGTTCCATCTTCATTCCTGTAATGTGTCTCACGGGTAAAAGAAACAATTACAGCAGGATGACCCGAAGTTGCGTAAGAATCAAAGTCATAGATATAACGTGTGGTAGCATGTTTTAGCAACTGTTTTGCCTGAATTTGCAAATTGTCTGAATTGCAAACACCTGACTGATTTGACGATGCGAAAAATGATTGTATATCAGATTGCTCATCATCCGTGTTCTCAGCAATTCCGGTTAACTCATCCGCCTGTGCACCCTTTCCGAAAATTGCCACTGCCTTAACTATTCCAAGCTCATCGGTGATTACTTCAGAATAGTTGTTATTGATATCTTTCAATCGCTGTGGAACCTGTGTTCGGAAATTATATGAGTCAACTCTCGATTTATTGTGGAGCTGATCCTCTGTCTCCACGATAAAAAGAAAGTAATCGCCATAGTATTTCACATTGGTTTTTGCATCAAATGGATCGGTAAACGAGACAGGAGTGAAGAACCGTTTTCGGGCATCTGCCACTGTTTCTCCATCACTTAAATATTGCGCTGTCCCGGAACGAATCCACCATTCATCGTCACCCTCACTATGGCAAAACTTCCCTTCAATCATCAGTGAATCATTAATCCTTGCCCCGGGAACATTGGCAGGACCATATATATCAGCCAGTAATTCAGGTGTATAAGCAAGCTGATAACCCTCGAATGGAATTGCTGCCGATTCTAAATGATGCAGTGGCAGGGATGCGGCAAGACTATTATCGTAATAAGTTGACCTTGTATGTTCGATTAACCTGCATTGGGCTTTCCCTGGCGTTAAGGGTAAATCGGGTTCCTGATAACCTGCAATTGTTGATTTTGCAGGGGTGAGAATATCATTAAATTCTTCAATCGAATAGTATTTGTCAGCTTTACTAACTCCCCTTAACTGGAAAGTCTGTACTTCAGATGGCAACCTAAGCCTGTAAGTATTGTCTGAAATAACATTATTTGTAAATTGATTCAGGGTATAGACAATAACAATCTTATCCTGTTCCTGACGGGTTACGTCAGGAAGCGATAAATCGATAATCTTCCTGGGATAGACAACAGCGGCCGACTCAAGAACGTTACCATAATCATCGAGTCTGATATTCAGGTTATGAGCTATACGCGGGTCTTCGGTATCTCTTTCATAACTATATACTATGGATTCACTTTCCTTTACTGCAAAAACAGCATGTTTATTTTTGCCCCTTGGCTGTATTATTTCAATAACACAATTAGAAGCAGAAACCGAATAGGGCGTTAATTCAATTTTTCGCGCAGCATCTGTATTACCAAATTTTACAGCATCGCAGGCAAAAATTTCAGTTCGTAACTTCATTCCTTTGCATGCACGATGTACTTCCTGCCATTCTGAAACTGAAATTGAATCAATAGAAGCAGCATTTAATCCAGGTGCTGCTATCAATCGTGCTTCCGGCAAAGTTACTTCCGGACTTACAACATGAAATCCGGCTCTATTGATTTCCTTGTACCAGAAATCCTCCTCAAATTGTTGAAGAATCGTATCTTTTCGCAAAAATGCACCAGTATGTTGCCAGGTTCTTGAAACTACAGGTTCCTGGTTCAGCGGTTCTTCATCAAGGTTAGATGCCACTCCCTTCTTCCAGTTTTCGAAGGTTTCGGAATCAACTTGTTCAACCATTCCAAACCCGCGAAATTCTCTTTCAGCATGATCATAATAACCATGATGGTATTTGTATTCACTAACGAATCTGACACCCGTGATCTTATCCTCAGTTATGCTTTTAGAAACACAATGAACGGGGAAGTGTAATTTGGTTACCCAAGGTTTTCCTGCTTTCTTGTCTTCCAGATAGAAACGTGTTGAAGGGGTATATTCGAGTGTGACTTCTTTCCCCAGATTATTCTTATAACTGACAAGGATATGGACCTTTTTACTATTCATCAGATCAACATATTTCAACGGTGCAGTTGCATTTTTGGACAACGCTGAGGACCAGACGATGCAGGAAACACCGTTGCCGAGTAGATCTGTGACAGTAACGTTAGTCTGGGAATCCACTTCCGGAAAAGAGTCAATTTCAAATGGAATTGTACTAAACCTATTCCCATTCAGATTTTTCCAGCAAGAAAATTTGTTCTTTCCAAGATAAATGATGTCCGTTGTTCCTGAACCATCGATGTCTGCCAATCGGATGAAGGAGGGATTGAAGGAATCTGGATTATCAAAACAGGGAGCGTTACCGAAGGAAATCTTGGCTCCAAATTTCCCATAACCTAAATTAGGCCAGTAACATACGTCATTGTTTCTGATCCGGACAATATCAGTCAATCCATCCCCGGACATATCGGCCAGAAATATGCTATGTGTTATATCTGAAAAGAGAATATGTGGCCCTGTCTCCTCGTCGTATGATTTGGCAGTTCTTTGAGCTTGTGAATAACCATCTCTGCCCCCCGATGAATACCATGTAAAAACCTGATCCTCCGAAATAACAACCTCTGCCTTGCCATCTCCGTCCAAATCGAGCATCCTAGTATTTGTATCTCCAAAATCGATGTTTGGCAAAGTTCTGAAAGGATGAAACTCCTTCCAATTGTTATCATCATCCAATTCAAAGAATCCCCTGGGTTCACTTCCCAGGCTTGCAAGCTGCTTGCCGCCGTCAGCGTCCAGATCTACCAGTTGTAATTGATTACCCAGTCCGTTAAAAGAGGGTCCAGGGGACACCAGTCTGGCCTGATCAAAGTTACCATCACCAAGATTTTGCTTGTAATAGAGCCCATTCCCCTGTTCAGTCAAAATTCCTGACAACCCTTCGTTGTACAGATCTGTGAACTGGTAGTGGTTATTATCCAGGCCTGACGGATCATGAATCAGGGCATCCCGCGGAATTTCCCTGATCTTTTTATTCCATTCGTGTTTTTGGTAACCAAACTCCATGGAAGGGAGCTTCTTAGACGAGTATGAACCGTCAGCTTTCCTGATGTAGCCAAATAAAGAAATAGAGTTGAGGAAGGCGGCTCTGTCTTTTTCGCCCATTAAGGTCTCTAGGGTTGCCCACTGAAAGGCTCCTAGTTTGGCTACGCAAGCTTTTTCTATCAAAATATCTTCGGAAGCTCTTTGGAAACGCAGGGGTTCTCCGTCAAACAACTTGAGGTGACGCTGCAAGTCTGCCCCTTCTTGGGTGTAGCAGTTAAAGGAACGAAAATCA
>CAINLJ010000107.1 GCA_903850335.1 uncultured Bacteroidia bacterium
ACGACAGGGGCCGAATCTGAATAACCCCCGGTGCAGTTTACGGAACCGGGGGTAGGAGTACCAGTATTAACCTCAGCCACGACAGTAGTTGAACTCAACGAAAATTAATTTAAATCTACAAACGGAATTGGAAAATGAGAATTGTAAGCAACAGCCACGACAGGGCCGAATCTGAGTAACCCCCGGTGCAGTTTACGGAACCGGGGGTAAGATGAACAGGTTTTAACCTCAGCCACGACAGTGGTTGAATCTTACCAACATTAAGTAGTGTGATCAAATGGGATAAGAAAATTTGGATTACAAGTTACAGCCCCGATAGTGGCCGAATCTGAATAACCCCCGGTGCAGTTTACGGAACCGGGGGTAGGAGTACCAGTATTAACCTCAGCCACGACAGTGGTTGAACCTTAATTTCTCCATAACCCACTTTCTAACGAGGCTAAGGAAATAATGCCTATCCTGTTTTCTTCAATTCAAACATTTGCTAAGTTTGTTCTTAGAGTTACTCCGGGAGATGGGCTTTTCATTAATTTGCAGTACTTTTGCACCCTCAATAATTGACATGGGATTAAAAGAAGAAATATTACGTCGCAGAACCTTCGGCATTGTGAGTCACCCGGATGCCGGTAAAACTACTCTTACAGAAAAACTCCTTCTCTTTGGAGGTGCCATCCACGTGGCCGGAGCTGTTAAAAGCAATAAGATAAAAAAGGGAGCAACCTCCGACTTTATGGAGATCGAACGCCAGCGCGGTATTTCTGTCGCTACCTCAGTAATGGGTTTTGAGTTTAACGGATATAAAGTAAACATACTGGATACACCCGGACATCAGGATTTCCAGGAAGATACCTTTCGTACACTCACAGCAGTAGACAGCGTAATAATTGTAATTGATGCGGCTAAAGGAGTCGAACCCCAGACCGAAAAGCTGATGAGCGTATGCCGGAGCCGAAAAACCCCCGTTATCGTTTTTGTAAATAAGATGGACCGACCCGCTGACGATACATTTGATCTTTTAGATGATATTGAAAAACAATTATTTATAAAGGTCCGGCCACTAAGCTGGCCTATTAACAATGGTCCTGAGTTTAAGGGAGTTTATAATATCTACGACAAAAACCTTAGCCTCTTCGATCCAAGTATAACCGATATTCGACCAGGGATAAGCTTTACAGATACAAATAGTCCGGAACTTGAGAATATCATTGGAAAGGATGCTGCCGTCCTGCGTGAAGAACTTGAAATTCTCGATGAAGTTTATCCTGAATTTGATATAGAACAATACCTTGCAGGTGATTTGGCACCAGTTTTCTTCGGAAGTGCCTTATATAATTTTGGGGTTAAAGAACTGCTCGACACATTCGTGCGAATTGCTCCGTCACCCAGACCAAAAAAATCGGAGGAACGGCTTGTCTATTGTGAAGAAGAAACCTTTACAGGATTTGTATTTAAAATTCATGCAAATATAGATCCAAATCACAGGAGCAGAATAGCTTTTGTAAAGATCTGTTCAGGGAAGTTTGAACGCAATAAAAACTACCGGCATATACGTCTTGGTAAGGTATTCAAATATTCCAGCCCTACTGCCTTTATGGCTGACAAGAAGGAAGTAATCGATGAGGCTTTTCCAGGTGATATAATTGGTATTCCGGATACAGGAAATTTCGTGATCGGCGATACACTTACTGAGGGAGAAATATTGCATTACAAAGGAATACCATCATTCTCACCCGAAATTTTCAGATATATTGAAAATGCTGATCCAATGAAATCAAAACAACTTGCCAAAGGTGTCGATCAGTTGATGGATGAGGGTGTTGCCCAGCTGTTTATCAGTCACCTGAATGGTAGGAAAATCATTGGAACCGTAGGCGCACTTCAATTTGAAGTCATTGAGTATCGTCTTGAACATGAGTATAATGCCAAATGTCGGTGGGAATCGCTGGCTCTGTATAAAGCCTGTTGGATCCAAAGTGAAGACAAAGCAATGCTCGAAGATTTTAAAAAACGGAAATACAATAAAATGTCAGTCGATAACCATGGAAGAGATGTTTTTATGGCTGACTCCTCCTTCATCCTCGATATGGCTCAACGTGATTTTCCCAAAATCAGGTTTCATTTTACTTCTGAATTTTGAAATTCCCATTCACTATCCTGTGAACTAAAAACACGTTAAAAAAATTGTCAATTGGTAAATTGTTTATAAATTTGCACCCTACCAGTACCTACCAGTTGGGATTAAATATAAAAACTTTTACTATGAATAAGAATCTGATTTTGTCCGGATTACTAATACTCTCAGTAATGATGGGGAAGAGTCAGTCTTCCCTGATTCCATTTAACGAAAAACTACCCCACGACTGGGAGAATCAGGCTGTTTCGGAAATTAACAGAGAGGGTGTTCATGCTTCCCTGATGCCTTTTGATACTAAAGAAAAGGTGATTGCCAATGATTTTTCTGCTTCCCCATATTACAAATGTCTGAATGGTCAATGGAAGTTTAACCTGGTCTCAAAACCTTCAGATCGTCCTGCTGACTTTTTTCAGAAGAAATTCGACGACAGTAACTGGAAACTTATAGACGTACCATCAAATTGGGAACTTAAGGGTTACGATTATGCAATCTATACAAACGTCAAATATCCTCACGATGCAACACCACCCCTGATTCAAAAGCACTATAATCCAGTTGGTTCATATCGTATGGAATTTGACACTCCCGCCCAATGGAAAGATAAAGAAATAATTTTACATTTCGGTGCAGTGACTTCTGCAATGTACGTATGGGTAAACGGTAAAGAGGTTGGTTACAGTGAGGATAGCAAGACTCCATCAGAATTTAATATCACAAAATATTTGAATAATGGTAAAAATCTCCTTGCAGTTCAGGTATTTCGCTGGTGTGACGGGTCATATCTCGAAGACCAGGACTTTTGGCGCATGAGTGGGATAACACGTGATGTTTATCTGGTTGCCAGAAATCCGGTTCATGTTTTTGATTTCAATGTAAATTCGGGTTTAGACAACCTTTACAAGAATGGGATCTTTGGACTTGATTTAACCCTGCGAAACCTTGGGAACGGTATTCAAAAAACTACCGTTGAGATGTTATTGCTTGATGGAGATCATAAAATTCTCGAATTGTCAAAAAATCAAACTGTAGTTCCCGGAAAACAAACACTAAGTTTTAAAGGAACAATCGGGAATGTAAGGCAATGGAGCGCAGAAATTCCTAATCTCTATCATCTGATAATAACTCAGAAAGATGAAACAGGGAAAATTCTTGAAACTTTAGGATGTCAGGTCGGGTTCCGCACAATAGAGATAAAAAACGGTATTTTACTTGTAAATGGGGTTCGCATTCTCATCAAAGGTGTTAATATGCACGAACATAACGAAATAACCGGCCATGTTCAGGATGTTGAGACAATGATTAAGGATATTACGACAATGAAGAAGTTCAATATTAACACGATGAGGTGTTGTCATTATCCACAACCTGAGAAGTGGTACGAACTCTGCAATAAATACGGTCTTTACCTGATTGATGAGGCAAATATAGAATCTCATGGGATGGGTTATGGGAAAGAATCGCTGGCTAAGGACTCTTCATGGTATGACGCCCATCTTTTCAGAACCCGAAATATGTTCGAAAGGGACAAAAATAATCCGGCAGTCATCATCTGGTCATTAGGAAATGAATCCGGCGACGGCACCAATTTTGTCAACACGTATGCCTGGTTAAAGTCAAGGGATAAATCAAGACCTGTACAGTACGAACAGGCAAAAACATCGGCTCACACAGATATTTATGTACCAATGTATGCCAGAATTGGCGACCTGCTTAAGTATGTTGCGAGTCATAAAGATAAGCCATTGATTCAATGTGAATATGCCCATGCAATGGGCAACAGTACAGGAAATCTTCAGGATTACTGGGACGCAATTGAAAGTCACAATCAGCTTCAGGGAGGTTGTATATGGGACTGGGTAGATCAGGGTTTATTGACGACAAATGAAAAGGGAGAGAAATTCTGGGCCTATGGAGGAGATTTTGGTCCTAAAGATGTTTGGACGGACGGCAATTTTAATTGTAATGGACTGGTTGATCCCAATCGTAATCCGCATCCTGGATTGTATGAGGTTAAGAAAGTATATCAATATATTGGATTTAAGACTGTTGATATTACTAAGGGAACATTTAAAATAATCAATAAGAACGATTTTCTGAATCTTGATAATTTCAATTTTGATTGGCGTATTGAGGGTGATGGCATTAAAGTTGCGGAAGGCAAACTTCCTGATTTAAACGTCTCTGCTCATGGCTCAACAATAATTACAGTTCCGGTAAATCTCAATCCGGAACCAGGTAAAGAGTATTTCATAAGCTTCAGTGCAAAAACAAAAGTTGCAACGGACCTGATTCCTGCAGGTCATGAAGTCGCATGTGAACAGTTCATCCTTCCAATCAGGCTTCCCGTCACTTCCATCGCGACAAAAGGAAAATTAATCCTGTTAAAAGAGAGTGGTAAGGTTGTTATTAACGGAAATGATTTTAAAATTGGTTTTGACCTTGTGAAGGGGAATATTAACCGGATGGAGTTAGCAGGCAAAGAAATTCTTAATGAAGAAAAGGGTCCTGAGCCCAATTTCTGGAGGGCTCCCACAGATAATGACTTTGGAAACGGTCTGGATAAAAGATGCCAGGTCTGGCGAAAAGCCGGGGCAAAGAGAAAAGTCACAAGCGCCAGGGTGAATCAAATCTCGGAGAATCAGGTTGTCGTTAAACTTGAGTTTGATATTTCCGGACTTAAAAATGAAAATATAGCAAAGTATGAATCGGTATACACTGTTTATGGAGATGGTGAAATACAGGTGTTGAATAATTACACCTCGACAGCTGGAAATTTACCGGAGATTCCCAGGATGGGCATGAACCTTCAGCTTGCACGTGAATATGAAAATATGACATGGTTTGGCAGGGGGCCGCAGGAAAACTATTGGGATAGAAATACTGGTGCATTTGTTGGACTTTATAACGGTAAGGTAAAAGATCAGTACTGGGCTTACATTCGTCCGCAGGAAAATGGGAACAAAACGGATGTAAGGTGGGTGTCGTTTAAGGATAATAGTGGTATTGGTCTGTTGGCTATTGGATTGCCCCTATTGAGTGTTAGTGCTCATCATAATCTGATCGAAGATTTTGAGTCTCCTGTACGGACTGTTGGCAGGATCTATGAAGGGCAGACTGTTGTAAACCGTCATATTAATGATGTCAGGGAACGGAAACTTGTTTCTGTAAATATCGACTATAAACAGATGGGTGTTGGAGGTGATGATAGCTGGGGTGCACGGACACATCATGAATATCTTCTTAATAATAAGGTATATAATTATGCATTTCGCCTTAAGATGATACGCAAGGGTGAAAATGAGGATACAATTGCAAGAACCAGTCAAAACAAATAATGCACAAACGTGTTATTCTGTAATAATTAAAGAATAATGCAGCGTATAATAATGTGTATTGCCGGATTGATAATACTTCTTTCTTCTGGCTTAAGAGGTTCAATATCAGATAATATAACTATGGATTTAAAGGATAGCAAGTCAAAGACTGTCGTATTTGCGGGGGGATGTTTTTGGTGCACAGAGGCAATGTTCGGACAATTAAAAGGGGTTGAGAAAGTTGTTTCAGGATATTCAGGCGGTCATGTTGCAAATCCTACGTACCGTGAGGTGTGTACAGGTACAACAGGACATGCCGAATGTACACTAATCACCTATGATCCGGAGCAAATCACATTTGCAGAATTGCTGGAAGTATTCTGGACTACGCACGATCCAACAACTTTAAATCGTCAGGGTGCCGACAGCGGTACACAATACAGATCAGCAATATTTTATACTGATGAGGAGCAGAAACAGGAAGCATTAGCCTATAAGACAAAACTTGAAAATGGAAAAATCTGGAACGATCCAATCGTGACGGAGATAACAAAGTTCGAAAAGTTCTACCCGGCAGAGGATTATCATCAGGACTATTATTCAAATAATCCAAATCAAGGCTATTGCAGAATTGTCATTACACCTAAAGTAGATAAGTTTAAAAAGATTTTTGCCGGAAAGCTTAAGAAGAACTAATTGACAATCAGTTCATCAAGTGATCTTTTCGGAACATAATGAACGCCATTAAGGTCGTTGTAATACTTTATATCTCGGTCTGAACCAACATTCACGATCTCAACGATCTCAATAGGTTTTCCAAGTGCCACTATATCAATGATCTGAAGATGATCCGGAAGATGAAGGAGGGCTGAAAGCCGTGGCTTATCAATCGATTGCAGGATGCAGCCTCCCAATCCTTTTTCCACAGCACCGAGCAAAATGTTCTGCATAGCTATTCCATCATCACAATAATAGTTTTTGGCGATCGACAGGTCGTGAAGCACGACTATATAAGCAGAAGGGCGTTCTCCTTCAAAGGGGCCGGGCCAATCTTTAAAGTATCCGGCCCAGGCGAGTTCAGGAAAAATCTGGCCGTTCAGAGCAGGATCATTACTCAGGAAATACTTTAAGGGCTGCATGTTTCTTCCGGAAGCTGCAAGTCTTGCAAGACTAATCAGTTCGGTGAGTGTAGAGCGTTCAATCAAAAATGATTGGTCAAATCTTCTGTAACCACGGTTATTTCTGGCTAATTCTTTAAAATCCATACTACTTGAATTTGTAAATATTGGTACTTACTTTCGAGCAAGGTAAGAAATTTTTAGGATCAGATGAAAAAGTTGTGGGGAAAGGTATAAAATTGAATTTTTATTTCATAAACAGCGATTTGCAGAAGTTTTGTTACCAAAGAGACAGAGGTGCAGAGCACTGATTATACTTGTAGAATACACGATGGGCTATGCACCAAAGGTAC
>CAINLJ010000108.1 GCA_903850335.1 uncultured Bacteroidia bacterium
CATTTAACGACCCGCTTATCGACAATAAGGACTCGAAAAAACGATACCGTGCCGACGTGCTTATCGAAGAACAACTCGCGAAGATCGAAGGTAAGATAGATAAAGAAGTCGAAAAGGCTAAAACACGTTTCGGGGAAAGTTTCGATGAGGCACAGTTTAGGGCCACTAACGCCCGTGTCCTCGAAGTACAGGCTAAATGGGATGAACTGCATAACCGTTTTGCTGAGGCACTGAATAATGCCGATCTCGCAGAGCTTAAACAGATCATCGAAGACCAGGAGATTGTTTGCCCCATATCCGGCACCCGTAACTGGACAGAGGTACGTCAATTTAACCTGATGTTCTCCACAGAGATGGGCTCAACTGCCGACGGAGCACTGAAGATCTACCTACGCCCCGAGACTGCCCAGGGGATCTTTGTTAACTATATGAACGTGCAGAAGTCTGGAAGGATGAAGATCCCATTTGGCATTGCACAGATAGGTAAGGCCTTTAGGAATGAGATCGTGGCCAGACAGTTTATCTTTCGTATGCGGGAATTTGAGCAGATGGAACTGCAGTTTTTTGTAAGGCCTGGCACCGAGCTCGACTGGTTTGACAAATGGAAGGAGACACGTATCAAATGGCACCGGGCACTGGGCTTTGGTGATGACAACTACCGTTTCCATGTGCACGAGAAGTTGGCGCATTATGCCAATGCGGCTGTAGATATCGAGTATAAGTTCCCCTTTGGGTTTAAAGAAGTTGAAGGAATTCATTCGCGTACCGATTATGACCTGTCGCAGCACCAGAAGTTCTCTGGTAAGAAGATCCAGTATTTCGATCCTGAATTAAATGAGTCGTATGTGCCCTATGTTGTGGAGACATCGATTGGTGTAGACAGGATGTTCCTGCAGATCATGGCTGCTTCTTACCATGAGGAGGTTGTTGAGGATTCAAACGGTCAAAAAGATACCCGTGTGGTGTTGCGGTTACCCGCTCCTATTGCACCTGTGAAACTCGCTGTGATGCCCCTGATTAAGAAAGACGGACTTCCCGGGAAGGCACGTGAGATCATCGATGAGCTAAAATTTGATTTCAACTGTCAGTACGACGAAAAAGATTCTATCGGCAAACGTTACAGGCGCCAGGACGCAATCGGCACACCCTTCTGTGTGACCGTCGACCATGAGACGGCAACAGACAACACGGTTACAATCCGTTACAGGGATACCATGCTGCAGGAACGGGTGGAGATCAGTCAGCTTCGGGAGCTTATCCTGGGTCAGGTGGGATTCCGCCGGTTATTTAAATAATTTTACGCATATTAATTTTTTGTGTACATCTGTTCTAAATTTTATCACACTTAATGTAAAATTAATATACGCGAAAGAAATATATTATACAACATCAAATAAAATAGAATCGGATTGCTATCTTTGCGAGAAATATAAAGGAGGTTTAAATCAGTATTTTTTATCGAATTGATTTAAGATCATCAGAGTGGAATAAATGCAAAATAGTTGATTCTTGAATTAGAATTGGAGTCCTGTTTATTGCGACGACAATTGCCGGAAAATACTCTCTGAAGAGATTTAATTCCGGTATTTTTGTTATTTTGCCACCGTTCTAAAAACGTAAATCTTGTTCTTAGAATTTTTGTCCAGATCTCCCGGATGGGAGTGAGAGGGCGAAGCTGTATTTACAAGGAAAATTTATACATTTGCACCCATTATTCCGAAATAATCCTGTACAAAATTTGTCATTTAATTAATTGACCATGAAGAATTATTTAAATCTCCTGTATATCTTACTCTTAACAGCTGTTTTTTCCTGTAGGAGCAGTAAGGAACTTATCTACATTAATGATGTTAAACCCAATGAAACTATTCCGGGACTCTCCACAAAAGTGACGGAACATGTGCTTGAGCCTGGAGATATACTATATGTGAGTATCAAATCAACTAACGCGGATGTTAACATGCTTTATAACCCGGAATCAACGATGGAGGCCGGCTCAGGTCAGTCATACATGAAATTCACAACCCCGAGTGGTGCTTATCTTTACGGATTCGAAATTGATAAGTCAGGCGAAGTGAAACTGCCTATGTTAGGAAAATTAAAGGTGATTGGTAAAACTCAGTCCGGGGCAGAGGAGATCGTTCAGAAAAAAGCGGATGAGACACTTACTGATGCTATTGTAAAGGTTAAACTTCTCAACTTTAAAATTACAGTAATGGGCGAGGTTCGTAATCCGGGTGTCTATTACAATTATAACAACTCCATTAACCTGCTTGAAGCTCTCGCGATGGCAAGCGGCAACACAGATTATGCAACGATAAAAGATGTCGTTGTAGTCAGGCCTACTGCCGAAGGCAATAAGACCTTTATGCTCGATATGTCTTCAAAAGATATTTATATGTCCGAGGCCTTTTACCTTCACCCTAACGATAATGTTATAGTACGTCCGGACAAACATAAAAATGTTGAGTTGAATGGCCAGGCCTATTCACTTTTCTTGTCCTCTACATCGGTCCTGGTTACGGTACTCGGATTCTTACTCGTATTGAAGCCATTCTAACAGACCACGCTCCACAAAATATTAACAACCAAGATTGAAAACATCATATTTATGAGTCCAGTAAATACAATCGACGAACAGGCAAACGAAGAAGGTTTTGACTTTAAAAAAATCCTCTTTATCCTGGTACGACAATGGCAATGGTTTTTATTGTTTGCCGCAATAGGTTTTGCAAGTGCCTATCTGTACACCAAGGTTACAAAATCTCTTTATACTGTTTCTACTCTGATCATGGTTCCTGAGAAATCTACAGGAGTGGGCCTCGATATGAAATCGATGTTTCAGGGCGTTGTCGATCAGCCACAGAACAATATTTTTAACCAGATCGAGATCATAGGTTCGTACACTTTAATTAACCAGACCCTCATAAACCTCAACTGGAGAACGAACTGGTACAAAAAAGAACTGTTTGTCTGGGAGAGTATTTACAAACAGGAACCTTATGAAGTCAGGGAGGCACCTAATTTTGTAAATCTCGGAGGTATTCCTATAACAATTACTCCGACAACCGAGAACACCTATTCCCTATCATGCGCCGGCAAGGCATACATTAATGGTGCACCAACAAATATTAAATTTGAAGGTACCGGCACCTACGGACAACCATTTATTAATCCTTACTTTAATTTTACGCTTGTCAAGAAACCCAATGTTGATAAAATCCCTGATGGGAAATATCAGTTTGCCTTTAATGATCTTAATCAGACAGCCAGGTCATATCAGGGTAAACTCAAGGTTTCTCTTAAAACCAAATTGAGCGATATTATACTTTGTACAATCACAAGCAGTGAGCCGCAAAAGGATGTCGAATTTCTCAATGAGCTGCTTAAGGTATATATCGGGAATAAGATGAACCTTCAGAACGAAGGTCAGAAAAGGACACTCGACTTTGTAAACAATCAGCTTACCGGTATATCCGATTCTATGAACAGTGCCGGGACCCGGTTTACAAATTTCCGTGCCAAGAATAACATTATCGACCTTGATGCGGAAGGGACCCTCGTGATGAATAACCTCAAGGAGATTGAGACGCAAAAGGCTACAAACCAGATGCAACTCGACTATTTCCACAATATCCTTGCTTACCTGAATGAACCGGGAAATCAGAAACAGCTTATTTCACCATCTGTTGTAGGTATCGAGGACCCAATGTTAAACTCACTTGTAGTTAAACTGGGTGATCTATATAACCGCCGGCAGATTGTTTCTTTCAGCACAAAGGAAAATAACCCTGCCATTGCCCTTATCGACAAGGAGATTTCCCAGACACGCAGTCAGCTGACCGAAAACCTTCGTAACCTGATAAATAATGCTACAAAGGCAATCGGTACTCTCCAGGACCGCCAGAATAATATGAGCACGCAGCTGAATAAACTGCCTGAAAAGGAGCAGCAGATGATCGATATTCAGCGTCAGTTTAATGTAACCAACGAATTATACACCTTCCTGCTCAAGAAACGCGCAGAAACCAATATTACTTTAGCCTCCAGTGTCCCCGATGTGCAGATCATTGATGCGGCCCGTACAGATGGTGCCGTTATAGTAGGGATACCTCACAATCTCATCTATCTGATAGGCATAATTCTCGGTTTAGGACTTCCATTATTGCTCATTATCCTTTTAAAGATGTTCGACTCGAGGATCCGCACACAGGAAGATATTGAAAACAATTCAAGAATCCCAATTATCGGGAATATCATGCACGATGAATCCGGGGTTACGCTGATTGTAAATGAGAATCCAAAGTCGGTGATGTCCGAGGCATTCCGTACCTTCAGGACCAATCTCCAGTATATGCTCGCTGAGGGTTCGGGAAGTATTATATCGATTCAGTCGACACATCCGGGTGAGGGCAAGACGTTTGTTTCTGTAAACCTGGCCTCTATTCTGGCGATGAATGATAAAAAGGTGATTATTCTAGGTGTCGACCTTCGTAAACCCAAGCTTCACCATGTTTTTGATGTCAGCAACGATAAAGGGTTAAGCACCTATTTGATTGGTTATAATAGTCTCGCAGAGTCCATTCTGCCAACTAAAATCAATAATCTTTTTGTGCTTCCAGCAGGTCCTATTCCTCCTAATCCCGCAGAACTTATTGGTAAGCCGGAGATGAAGAATCTTCTGGACACCCTGCGCAAGACCTATGATTACATAATCCTGGATAATGCACCTGTGTCGTACGTTACGGATGGTATCATCGCGGGTCAGATGTCTGATCTGAATGTCTTTATTCTTCGTTATGGTATCTCTCGCAAGCAGCAGCTCGAGATGATCAATCATTATGAGGAGAAGAAGATGGTCAGTCATCCGGCGATCGTTGTGAATGATATAAAGCTCGATTCGTTTGGGTATTCGTACTCGAAGTATGGACGGTATGAGTCGTATTACAGGTATTCGTACAAGAAGAGTTACAATTACAACTATTACGCGTCTGAGGAGGATGGAACCAAGACCAGGAGAAGGAAGAAAAGTTAATTTGGATTGTCTTCGATTTTGTTTTAAGCATAATACTGCAAAGATTTTTTAACACGAAGTTTATCTAACAAGAGTTTTTTACTAACAAGAGGTTTAACAAAAAGAGTTTTTACCATAGAGGACCCCTTCGACTGTCGCTCAGGGACCACAAAGATTAACACGGAGTTAATAAAAATTTAGAGGTATAAAGGGGTATGCCTGCTTGCAGGATGGGTTGATATTAGAGTTTCGTTTGAATGTTTATTAAACTTCCTCTGTTGTAAAATCGATTTGTGTTAAAACATTAATTTATAATACTTTTTTTTGTCCACAGATTACACAGATTAACACAGATTTTAAACGCCGAAACCTGCAAGCAGGTTTTGAGCATATTTTCTTTTCCAATTTTAAAATAAGTGTCTAGTAGCTATAATTCTTAGCCTGCCTGTAGGCGTCCAAGTATTTAATCTGTGTTAATCTGTGTAATCTGTGGACAAAAAAAAATTGCGAACAAAAAAGTATTCTTAGCCTGCCTGCAGGCGTCCAAGTATTTAATCCGTGATAATCTTTTTTGGTCCCTGAGCGATAGCCGAAGGGGTAATCTGTGGAAAAAAAGTAATCTGAGACCAAATATCTTTTATGACTGAATTTCCTTTAAAAGATGAAACGTATGACATTATAGGTGCTGCAATTGAAGTTCATAATGAGCTTGGTTGCGGATTTCTCGAAGCTGTTTATCAGGAAGCATTTGAAATCGAGTTAAAAAGGAGGAATATACCTTACGAAAGGGAGAAAGTGATCAACATTTTTTACAAGAATGAGAAACTCGAAAAAGAATATACAGCAGATTTTTTATGTTATGGAAAAATCATCATTGAATTAAAGGCCCTAAACTTCTTAAATGGTGACCATGAGTCACAACTTTTAAATTATATAACTGCTACAAACACCAAAGTAGGACTGTTGATAAATTTTGGGACAAAAAGTTTGCAATACAAAAGGATGGTAAAATAGGTAATTTGATCCACAATATTTTTTTTGTCCACAGATTACACAGATTAACACA
>CAINLJ010000109.1 GCA_903850335.1 uncultured Bacteroidia bacterium
AAATATTCTTACCAGTTTTTGTTTTTTCGTTTATTTGAATAGTTGTCATAATCCTATTTTTTTACAAAGATACAACCGAATAAAGATTATTCATAATTCTACTTATTTCCACTAACATATTCATTGACCTTTTCCGAGAACAGAAATTTTGTTTGAAGATTTTAGGTGGAATTTGCCCCTCGGGACATAATCAATAAGCTGGTCTGCGAACTTACGCGCAAGCGGTGTTTGAGGTAACAGGAAAGAGCTGATCCTCTAACAAAGGTGTAATCCTGCATGTCTTTGGCCCGGGATAATTCAATTAAAACCTCCTTAGTTTTGGGCAGCAAGTAATCGAAGGTGACCATCTCTGTCGTTTAACTTTGAATACTTTGCAATGTATTTATTAGTTTGTCGGATATTGAAAAACACCTTAGCAAGCCAGACATTTGAATTTTTAAATCGGTTATCCGGAAGAAGGCAATTTTGCCAAACCTGTTTTATGTGAGTGTACTTAAAATGCTTTTTTAGATTAAGGATGTCATCAGGTTCTCCATAGCTCAGTACCTGTTCAATCACCAGATCATCAGTGAGATTAGTGATATTTGTAACTGAATAGCTCCAAAAGAAGTTTCGGTTTAGTAAAGATTGTAGAAATTCATTTTTTGTTTTAATCCTGTTACCCATTTTTTTGGAGCGACTATTCAATTTCAACTCAAATATAGCTAAATATTTTGAAACTACCTACAAACTCGCCAACTTGAAACAAAGGTGGAAGGGATGAAATCAGTGAGATTTGAAATTATTGCCATATTGACAGTGTACAATGGGCCATTAGCTGTTGGTTTAAGACAAATGGCTGGTAGGTTAGCTGCTTAATTGTCTGTGAGGGCCTGGCATGTTAAATCACGTTCAAGTCAGGCCCTCACTATAAACTGTGTGAATGTTGACCTGGGAGCAGCTTATAAGTTTATAGAATAGCCATTTGATTTGATATTCGACTACGGCTGTAGTCGCATGTGACCCTTGATAATTCATTTTGTCTGAACATGCAAATTAGCTGGATTTGAGATGAATCTAAAGATGGATAATTATTTTAACCGGCAAATTCATTTTGGATGACTCCCCCTTACGAAAAAGGGGGAAGACAAGGGGGATTTGTCTGCGGTTTTTGCAGATTTTAGGTGGAATTCTTCCCTCAGGGCGTGGTCATATTGTGTGTTGGCGAACTTACGCGCTATTCCGGCAGAATAGTAGGCGATTCAAGGTAAATCCCCCCTGGCCCCCCTTTTTCTAAGTGGGAGATTCAAAAACGGATTTCAGACTAAAGGAGGAGTTACGGTTTTTTTTAAGGAAATACCGGTTAAGATTGGGCATTTATTTTTGACCAGAAAATTCATTTTGGATGACTCCCCCTTTCGAAAAAGGGGGAAGACAAGGGGGATTTGTCTACGGTTTGTGCAGATTTCAGGTAGAATTCGTCCCTCAGGGCGTGGTTATTTTGTGTGTTGGCGAACTTACGTGCTATTCCGGCAGAATGTTGTGCAGCTCTTTCGCGGGCCACTTCGACTCCGCTCAGCGTAAATATTTATCGCTGCCAGTGTTCACTCCATGGCATCTACCCCGGGTGGCAAAATTCCTAAGAGATTTGGTGATATTTGGAATATTGTTAGGGAATTTCTTACTCGGGGTTATTCATGTTTAGCCCCTTCAGGGCTTAAGAACCATTAAATTGAATTTAGTATTTGCATTGATTGCCTATTAATCCGAATTGCAAATCCCGAGTTTGTGAGGCTCGGAATGCAAATCCGCATCAGCGACAAGATCAAATATTTGCTTTATAGCTTCTAATATGGGCACCATACCATTTGGGATCTGAGAGCCTCGCATAAAAACTTTTTCTTGCATTTCCATTGTATAAGAGGCTAATCAGAAATAGAGCCTGGTTAAAAAACCTATTTGCAAGATACAATACAAAATGTGAAAAACGTGCTAAAAGCGGATAATGCAAATGGCTTAAGCAACGACGAATAAATATTTTGGTTTGAAGGTTGTTCTTATAGGAAATGCTGACTGGATTATTAAAGATTTTGTTCACTAAGGCCAGATTTGAATTCATAAGGTTAAAGAATTTTTTGAAACCAATTATGACTGATAGTGGATTTGCCCGTTGCGATAAAAGTAAAAGGTCATAACTTTGCCTTAGAAAAGATTGACCATAATAATACCCCAAATCGTTTAATTGGACATTTAGGATATTCTGAATTATCTGATGATCATCTGATAAGACATACATCGATGAGACACTTTTTGCTACTTTCTTGTGTGCAATCAGGCTCTTGCAATCTAAAGCCTTCGAATTTGGATAGTAAAGTATTTCGAAGTGAATTTCAATAGCAGTGGTCCTTTGATTGTTAGTCATTCGTGGATAGTGCTTTGCTTGTCTAAGATAGTTTTGGTCAATTTTACCCAAAGGTTTATAGCCTAATTTCATGAGTGCCTCGGCAGCCAGAAATAATTCATTACGATTGACTAAGAAATCAATGTCACCCACCATACGTTCACCTATATCCTCATAAAGTCCATCTAACAAATGTGCAACACCCTTTAGGAATACTGGTGTAATATTATTTTTATTTAACAGTGAATTTATTTCGAATGCTTCCTCAATAATCTGCTTGTTTCGTTCCCGGTTTTTGGTAGTAAACTCCTCCATATACTCGACTAAATCTTCTGGCAGCTCCGGCAAGAGCCCCGCTCTCTTTAGCTGAAGGTAAAGTGCAGCAAATACAAACTGACCGGTGCTTACCCAAACAACTTGTTCCCATTCTATCGATCCTGAACGAATTTCCGCACGAATCTCGGGAATACGTTCAGGATATAGTCCAAGGGTGAGACATTTACTTGTGAAGAAGAGGGCTTCGCTATAAGTCATTTTGAGGAAATTACACAGCCTGCCCCTGCCTGCCCCGAGCATCGGGGAGCATCGGGGAATTTATACGAATTTCACGAATTGGTTGTGATGGGATTTTATTTTAGAAGAGATTATTTTTTAGAAAGGTCAAATTGCAGTTCCTTCCGGGCGTTGACATTTAGGGTGTTGAAGAACTTTTGTGCTGTTTTGGAAGAATGGGACTAGACAGGTGTAATCGGTAAATAACAATGCACAGTTTTCGGTAAATAAGAATACACAGAATTTGG
>CAINLJ010000110.1 GCA_903850335.1 uncultured Bacteroidia bacterium
CTGACAAACTCATTTGAATATAAAAACTTTGTTCTCGATATATTCATTCAGGGAGTTGAGGGAAACCAGATATTTAACGCAACCCGTATTCTTACTGAATCGATGCGGCTTGGAATGAACCAGGCTGAAAGTGTTGCAGGACGATGGAAAAATCCGGGAGACATCACAAACGTTCCAAAGGCAATTAAAAACGATGAAACAAACAGCTATCCGTCAACCAGATTTATAGAAAATGGATCTTATTTGAGAGTTAAATCAGTTACTCTTGGTTATAACTTCCCTAAAAGCGTTCTTGATAAAATTAAGCTTAGTAACCTGATGATTTATGTGACGGCTGAGAACCTCTTTACATTTACAAAATACTCAGGGTTTGATCCCGATGTAAACGCATTTGCAGCCTCCTATCAGGACAATACAAGTAAGAACACTGCTCCGGGAGTTGATTACGGTACCTATCCCCAATCCAAAGATTTTCTGTTCGGATTGAAAGTTACTTTCTAATATATCAAATCTAAAAATTGGAAAAATGAAAAATAAACTCATATATTTTGCCGGGCTGTTCTTTATGGTACTCCTGTTGAATTCCTGCAATAATTTTCTTAATGATAAGCCCCAAACCAGTCTGACAACGGGTAATGCTTATAACTCAACTTCTGACGTTGAAAATGCCCTGGCTGGGTGTTACCAGATTTTTTATGTCGATTACTACCAATGGGAAAATATCATGCTTAGCGATAATCGCTCCGATAATGCATATCCAGGTGGAAGTGGTGAAGAGACCTTCGTCGATGAAGATCTTTTCCAGGTACCCACAACAAACAGTCACTGCTACAATTTCTGGTGGGGACAATTATATCAGGGTATCTCAAGATCAAATATCTTACTGGAGAAATTGCCACAGGTAAAAGATCCTAAGCTTGACGAAAACAACAGAAGAGCTCAGGTTACCGGGGAAGCCAGCTTCCTGAGAGCCTTGCATTATTTTGAACTTGTTAAATTATTTGGTGGAGTTCCTCTTGAATTATTGTCAAATACGGCTGATCCGGCAATCACAAGAAAGCCAAGAGCTACCGAAAAAGAGGTTTATGATCAGATTGAAAAGGACCTTAAAGTGGCTGTGGCTAACCTTCCGGATAGTTATGGCAGCGATCCGTCAGTAAATAAAGTCAGAGCCACCAAAGGTGCTGCAAATGCACTTCTGGCAAAAATCTGGGCTCAACGGAGTGACAGAGATTACACAAAAGTGCTTCAGTATTGCACATCTGTTACGGATGGTCCTGGTGGGTATGCCCTCTGGCCTGACTATAATCAGATCTTCGATGGAAGCCATTACCTGAATTCCGAATCAATTCTTGAAATCCCATTTATCGAAGGAAGTGCTAATTCAAACTGGGGTGTTGAATTATTTCTGGCACCTGAAGACGGTTGGCAGAAATACTGCGTCCCTTCAAAAGACCTGGTCGCAGCTTATGATAACCAAGGAGATTCGATCCGCAAAAAGACAAATATCATTTTCTACGACAACCTTAGCTGGCCGGATGAGAACTGGAATCCATGCGACGATGCCGCAACAAAGGTTCCTTTCAATTTTAAACAGGAACATCCTGCAGGATGGGCAAGTGGCGATCATATCTACCTTCTTCGTCTTGCAGATATAATCCTCTTAAAAGCTGAGGCTCAAAATGAACTGGGTCATCCTGAACTTGCCGCCCCTTTAGTTAATCAGATCAGGGAAAGGGTTTCCTTGCCGGACATTTCTTCCGGACTTTCAAAAGAGGATATGCGTAAGGTAATTTTAAACGAGCGGAGACTTGAGCTTGCCTTCGAAGCTCATCGCTGGGATGATCTTGTACGGGCAGGAGTTGCTGTATCGGTTATGACCGGCCTGAAAGAATATAAATACACCTGTGCTGATGGTACAGCCAGCGCTCCCATAAAAATCAATTACAAGTGTGATCAGAATCACTTGTTAATGCCAATACCTCAGTCCGAAATTGATGCAAATCCAAATCTGACTCAGAACCCTGGTTATTGATATTATTTATGTTAGATCTCTCTTCTGCAATAAAATGCGAAGGGAGATCTATTTTTTAATCAGGATTTAAGACAGTTAACCTGATGAATTCATATTCAGGTTAAAAACAAAAGCAAAAAATATTCAGAAATGAGAATACTGCATTGTAAGATTTTAACAGTCAAAAGTGCCTGCATGCTGCTATTCATTCTTCTGTCTTTCAGCTGTAAAAAGAATCAGGCAAACGATCCAGTTGTGACAACAGGGTCACATGGCATTATTCCCCTCCCCAAAAAACTCAATTTTACCGGTGAAAAGATTCTGCTCAATCAGGAGTTTACCTACGTTTCGAATCCTTCCTTCCCTGTTGCATCAGCCACGGCTGAATTATTGATAAAAAATATCCTTACTTCATACAAGGTTTCAGAATCTGTTCCTACGAATGGGGTAGGTTTTCAGATTCTCATGGACAAAACATTGAAAGACGATGCCTACCAGCTGTCAGTGACAAAAACCGGTATTCAAATAAAGGCATGCAATGAGGCAGGAGCATTCTATGGGACTCAATCGCTAAAACAATATTTATGGACCAACACGCTTGGAATAAAGCAGACTTCTTTAACCCTGGCAGGAATAAACATCTCGGATGAGCCTAAATACATGTACCGTGGATTTCACCTGGATGTAGCACGCCATTTTTTTACAAAAGACTATATCCTAAAAATCATTGACTGGCTCGCCTATTACAAATTCAATAAATTTCAAATTCACCTCTCCGACGATCAGGGATGGCGTACCGAAAGCAAAAAATTCCCTCTTCTTAATAGCATCGGATCATGGAGAGTATTTGACAAGTACGACTCCATATGCATCGCGAAAGCAGCTTCAAATGCAGATTTCAAAATTGATCCCCGCTTTATTCAATTACAAAACGGAGTAACAAAATATGGGGGTTATTATACTCAACAGGATATAGTAGAGATAATTAGCTATGCAAAGTCCCGTTTTGTGGAGATCATCCCCGAGATTGATATGCCCGGACATCTTTCTGCCGCTATAAATGCCTATCCACTGCTTTCATGCAACGGAACCTCCGGATGGAGCACACAGTTTTCTTATCCTCTTTGCCCTTGCAGCCCTGAGGCCATTGACCTTGCTTTTCAGATCTGGGATGAGGCTGCCGAACAGTTTCCATCATCCATTGTCCATATTGGCGCCGATGAGGTCGACAAGAGTACGTGGCAGTCCGCTTCACTTTGTCCGGGCTTTATGGCAGCAAATAATCTGCATACTCTGAACGACATTCAAAGTTTATTCGTCAAAAATCTGCAAAATCATCTCGAGGCCAAAGGGAAAACAGTAATCGCCTGGGACGATGTTACCGATGGCACGATAAACAGCAATCTGAAAATTATGTATTGGCGCGACTGGATGACTGGAGCACCTGCAAAAGCCGCAGCTAATGGAAATCAAATCATTTTCGCGCGATGGGACCTGTTTTACCTGAGTAGTCCTTATTCGGAAGATAATTTAAAGAGCCTGCTGGCATTTGATATTTCACAAAATTATTCTCCGCAGATAGTTGCCAAAATTATTGGTTTTCAAGGATGTATGTGGACTGAGGAAGTGCCGTCCGAGGCGTCTTTTGAGGCTCAGGTTTTCCCGCGTCTACAGGCTCTTTCGGAGGTTAACTGGTCTGCGGTTACTGATTATTATTCCTTTACTTCACGAATGATCCCACACAGGAGTTATCTGCTGGCGAATCATGTAAACCTTAAAAATTAGATTTATAAGGCACTCAAAACAATATATTTGGCTTTAAGTGCCTAAATGCATTAGGCTAAAGCCATTTATGGCTGCTTAAAAGTAAAAACAAATAGATAATTTAAATCAATATATTTAACTATATGTCTATATTTGGCTTTATCTAATATATTTGTATATTTACAGCCATTTATAACAATTCTATGAGACAATTAGTTGGCAGGAACAATGACCTTGCAACATTCCGGGAATTATTAAACTCAGGAAAATCTGAATTTGTAGCGGTTTATGGACGCCGAAGGGTAGGGAAAACATTCCTTATCCGGGCAGCCTTTAATGATAAAATAACCTTTCAGGTAACCGGACTGAGCAGCGCGACCATGATGCAACAGCTATCCAATTTTAATTCGGAACTCCGTAAATTAATCAGGGAAAGTGAATATTCTTTTGCAAACGATTGGTTTAACGCATTTCAACAATTGATATCAGTCCTTGAGGCTAATAATGACCAAAAGAAAGTCGTATTTATTGATGAATTACCCTGGTTTGATACTGCAAAATCAGGATTCATCTCTGCACTTGAGCATTTCTGGAATAGCTGGGCATCGGCCCGTAATGATATCATTCTGATCGTATGCGGATCAGCAGCATCATGGATTATCAATAAATTAATTAACAACAGGGGAGGCCTCCATAACCGGGTTACAAAACGAATGAAGATAATCCCGTTCACATTGTACGAATGCGAGCAGTTACTCCTCTCAAAAAATATCGTCCTTGACCGTTATCAAATCATACAGTTATATATGGTGTTTGGGGGTATTCCCTATTATTGGGAGGAGATTAAACCAGGATTAAGTGCATCTCAGAATATTGAAAATATATGTTTTAGCGAAAACGGGTTACTGCGTTCAGAGTTTAATAATCTATTTAAATCATTATTCAATAAACATGAAAAGCACACAGTGATCGTGGCTTTGATGGCCAAAAAAAGTATTGGATTATCCCGTGATGAGATCATCAGGGAATCCGGACTTCCAAACGCAGGAAGTACTACACGATTACTTGAGGAACTTGAGGAGAGTGGGTTCATTCTGAGATATAGCCCGTTCGGAAAAAAAACAAGAAGCAGCATCTATCAGCTGGTTGACCTTTATTCTCTCTTCTACCTTAAATTTATAAAAGACAGTAATCCAAGGGATACAAATTTTTGGGTTAACTCAACCGACAATCCCAGGCACCGGGCATGGAGTGGTTACGCCTTTGAACAGGTTTGTCTTCAACATATAAATCAAATAAAAAAAGAACTTGGAATTAGCGGTGTATCTACAACATCGTCTTCGTGGCGCAGCTCGTTAAACACTAACGGAACACAAATTGATTTAGTAATTGACAGAAGAGATCATGTTATAAATCTGTGCGAGATGAAGTTTTCAATCAATCAATTTGTTATTGATAAGAAATATTCCGATGAATTAAGAAATAAAATGGGGACCTTCAAAACTGAGACCAAAACGAGAAAGTCTATTTTTCTAACCTTAATAACAACCTACGGAATTCAGGCTAATGTCCATTCAATAGGACTTGTCCAAAACGATATCCAAATGGAATCACTCTTCCAATAAAATTAATTTGATTCCACCAGATTTTGGAGGCAAATTCAGAACCAGAGAAGGAAATTCAATCAATAAAATCCTTATCTTTGATCCAAACATACAATCCTGATACATGCTTAAAGGAATTTCACCATTACTCAGTCCGGAACTTCTGGGTGTATTGGCCAGAATGGGACACGGTGACGAAATCATCCTCGCCGATGCTCACTTCCCGGGAGAAACATTCAATAAAAATGTACTTCGTGCCGACGGGTTAAAGATTGCCGATTTGCTCGGTGCAATACTCCCGCTTTTCGAACTTGATGCCTACGTTCCTCATCCTCTGGCCATGATGGCAGCTGTACCTGGAGACACTTTGGATCCTGAGGTTGAAACACGCTACCTGAAAAGTATCCATCAGACCAATCCTTCCGCAGCAGCCATTGAACGTGTTGAGCGATTTGCATTTTACGATCGTGCAAAAAATGCATTTGCTGTAGTGATGACAGGTGAAACGGCCAAATATGGTAACATAATACTCAAAAAGGGAGTAACACCTATCCTGTAAGATGCAGGCTTACGAAAGCAATAAACTGATCTGTTCAGCCTTATATAAATTCAATAAACAACCAATGAAAAAACTGACGCTTCTTTTAATTTTGTCATTTGCACTTGTACAATATTCTGCCGCCAAAGTCCGCGATTTTTATCAGATTCAGGTTTACCGTCTGAAGGATAAAACTCAGGAACAACGAGTCGACAATTATCTAAAATCATCCTATTTGCCAGCCCTGCACCGTGCAGGAATCAAAACAGCCGGTGTCTTTAAACCTGTTGTCACCGATACAATCTCCGGAAAACAAATTATTGTATGGCTTCCTTTATCATCGCTGAACCAGCTTGACAAATTACAAACTAAACTTTTAAACGACAAAACGTATCAGTCTGAGGCTTCTGAATTCTTAAAAGCACCTTTTGATCAGGCACCTTTCGAGCGAAAGGAATCAATTATTTTAAAATCCTTCCCGGATGCTCCGATTTTTAACATTCCGGTCTTTGCCTCGAATCGTTCTGAAAGAATTTATGAATTAAGAAGCTATGAAAGCCCTACAGACTACATGTTTAGTCAGAAATTAAAAATGTTCAATGAGGGCGGCGAGATAACACTCTTTAAGAAACTCGATTTTAATGCAGTATTTTTTGGTGAGGTTATTTCGGGCAATACAATGCCAAACCTGATTTATATGACTTCATTTGCAAACATGTCGTCACATGATGAGCATTGGAAAGCCTTCGGTAGTCATCCTGACTGGAAGAAGCTCTCAGCAATAAAAGAATATGACCATACGGTATCGAAAATTGTAAAAATACTGCTAACCCCGACAGATTACTCCGATTTTTAAGATCAGTCAGCAAAAAGTCAGGATACAGATACAATCTATATTATGAACAGAAATCCGTTCATAAATATCTTATTATCTGTACCTTAAATATTTATTGCTGTAATTCTACCTGTCTTGTGAAAGCGCAGTAAAAAACTTTCAAAAGAATGGTTTAAAAAAAAGAAATCAATTTAAAACTATCTTTTATTTACTCTTATTTAGTTGGAATTGAATTTATTAAGACCAAATAATTCAAACCCGTTCTATCTTCCTTCACCACCTGAACAAAGAAATAGTTTGAACTTAGGATTTGATTTTCTTTACTTTGCAAAAAAATTTAGCAGCACCAAAATCATTCTTCAAAATATATGGAAGAGAATCTTGTAATCGTCGAGTCACCGGCCAAGGCCAAAACAATTGAGAAAATTCTCGGAAAGGATTTTCTCGTTAAATCAAGTTTTGGACACATTCGTGATCTGGACAAAAAAGATTTTGGAGTAGATATAAACAACAAATATCAGCCTAATTACATTATCTCGGAAGACAAGAAAAAGGTTGTCAGCGAGCTTAAAAAAATTGCCAAATCAGCCGGTAAGATATGGATCGCCTCGGACGAGGACCGCGAGGGAGAAGCCATTGCCTGGCATCTTATGGAGGTTTTGAATCTTGATCCTAAAAAAACGAACCGGATAGTTTTCCATGAGATTACAAAAGAAGCGATACAAAATGCGATAGCACATCCGCGTCGCTTAAATAAGGATCTCGTTGATGCTCAGCAGGCGCGACGTGTTTTGGACAGACTTGTAGGTTTTGAAATTTCTCCTGTTCTTTGGAAAAAAGTAAAACCATCACTATCAGCCGGAAGGGTTCAGTCGGTTGCAGTAAGGCTTATTGTAGACCGTGAACGGGAAATAACAAATTTTCAGACTACGCCCTATTTCAGGGTGACAGCACAGTTTATAGTACCCGAAAATTCAGGAAAGATTTCGCTTTTGAAGGCCGAGTTAAACAGTCGTTTTGATTCAGCTGCTGAGGCAAGGGCTTTCCTTGTAAAATGTAAGGGCGCAAACTTCACTGTTGCCGACGTTGTTACACGTCCGGCAAAAAAATCTCCTGCAGCACCTTTTACAACATCCACGCTTCAGCAGGAAGCCAGCCGTAAGCTAGGTTTTCCGGTAGGACTTACCATGTCGGTAGCCCAAAAACTATATGAATCAGGGTTCATTACCTACATGCGTACTGATTCTACAAATCTTTCTGATCTTGCATTAAATGCCGCCAAGAAAAAAATCAGCAGCACCTATGGGGACAAATATGTAAAGATACGCCACTATAAAACAAAAGTTAAGGGGGCTCAGGAGGCACATGAGGCAATCCGTCCAACATATTTTGATCAGGAGGAGATCAAAGGCACTTCACAGGAGCAACGACTATATAGTCTGATATATAAGCGCACCCTTGCCTCCCAGATGGCTGATGCCGAAATCGAAAAGACAAACGTTAATATCACGATATCAAAAACGTCAGAATTATTTGTTGCAACTGGTGAGGTTCTTCGGTTTGATGGTTTCCTAAGTGTTTATATGGAATCATCCGATGATGAGAGCCTGACAGAAGAAGAAAAAGGAATGCTTCCGGCACTTACCGTTAACCAGAAGCTACAACCCGAAAGTATTTTAGCCCTTGAGCGGTTTTCGCAAAAGGCGGCAAGATATACGGAGGCAAGTCTTGTCCGTAAACTTGAAGAACTTGGTATCGGCCGCCCTTCTACCTATGCCCCGACAATTACAACGATACAGCAACGCGAATATGTTGTCAAAGAGGATCGCGAAGGGATTGAACGAACCTATCTTTCTCTGACTTTACAAGATGAAAGTATCAGTGAAGAGGTTAAAACAGAAATTACCGGGACAGAAAAAGCTAAACTCTTCCCTACCGATATCGGTCTTGTAGTTAATGATTTTCTTGTAAAGCATTTTGAACCCATTGTCGATTTTAATTTCACTGCATCTGTTGAGAAACAATTTGATGAAATAGCAGACGGACAACTCGTCTGGAACGAAATGATTGATAGTTTTTACAAACCATTTCACCTTAAAATCGAAGATGCTCTGAATAATTCTGAACGGGCACGGGGTGAAAGAATCCTCGGTCCGGATCCTGTATCACAAAAACAAGTATCAGTCAAGATAGGACGATTTGGTCCGTTCGTACAGATTGGGGAGGTAGTCGAAGGGAGTGAAGAGAAACCTCTGTTTGCAAGTCTTCAAAAGGGTCAAAGTATTGAGACAATAACGCTCGCTGAGGCACTTAAATTATTTGATTTGCCACGTGACCTTGGGGAATATGAAAATAAAAAAGTTATAGTTGGAATTGGAAGATTTGGCCCTTATATTCGTCATGACAGTAATTTCGTTTCATTAAAAAAAGATGTCGACGATCCAATGACAGTTACAATTGAAAGAGCAATCGAACTGATTGAAGGGAAAAGGGAGCAGAGTATTAAATCTGTCCTGAAAACATTTGAGGATAACCCGGAGATCCGCATTCTCGAAGGCCGCTGGGGTCCGTATATCTCGTTTAAAAAAGGAAATTATAAGATTAAAAAAGGCACGGAGATAGATGCCATGACTACTGCTGACTGTCAGTCAATAATTGATTCAGAAGGGAATAAACCAAAGACGAACAAGAGGCGGACAAAATAAATTGCAAAATGTGATGCACTAAGTAGTTGTGTATGATTCATTTTGCTTCATAAGTGGTTACGAAAGTAATTTATTAACGATGACCTATGTATGCTAAACGACCTGATTATACCTGCAAAAGACTTACAAGTTGTCAGAACGTATGAGGGCAGTCCTGAACAACTGGGATTCTTTCTTAAAAATAAAACATGGAATCCTGATCATCTGCCGGAAATAGCCATATTGGGAGTTCCTGAAGGAAGAGGCTCCAAAAATCCGGATTTAGGATTGGCACCCGATGTTATCAGACGGCAATTGTATTCGCTTGCCGGCTTTCCACCGGAGGTAAACATCCTTGATCTGGGTAATATTAAATGTGGTAACGAGTTAAGAGATACTTATGCTGCTGTGAAAATGGTTGCTGAAGAATTATCAGAACTTGGGATAAGACTTCTTATTCTGGGAGGCAGCCAGGAGATGACGGTGCCTTTTTTGAGAGGATTAAACAGGGAAGTTACAGAACTTGTAATTGTTGATGACAGGATTGACAATTGTGATAATAAAATAAACAGCGCGGATGAGTCCTTCATAAACTCTCTCCCTCTTGGGACATCCGTTAGTCTGATTGGCAGTCAATCTTATTTTATTGGAGAACAGTGGCATGATCTTTTGGCAGAAGGGACGAGTGGCGAAATCCTCAATCTTGGTCAGATAAGGGCCGACTTTAAAGAGCTCGAGCCTCTGATCCGAAAAGCGGCTTTAATCAGTTTTGACTTCGGATCCATTAAAGCATCAGAAGCTCCAGGCCAGTACCGCCTATCCCCAAATGGATTAACAGGCGAAGAAGCTTGTCAGATTGCCTGGTATTCAGGCATTTCCACTACCCCTTCATGGTTTGCACTTTTTGGATACTCTTCAAGCTTTGATCCCGGAATGAACGGAGCCATGATGGCAGCACAAATATGCTGGTACTTTATAAATGGCGCATCAAAAAAACTGGACGAAGAACCTGTTGACGAAGCAACTAATTTTGAACATTACCATGTTGCAGTTGATGGGCTGGAAGAACCTATCTCATTTTTAGTACATCCTATATCCAAACGATGGTGGATGGAGGTGCCATCCGAAGATTGCACTTTATTCCCATTCAGAATACCTTGTTCTAAAAAAGATTACCGGAAAGCATGCAAAAATGAGATCTCAGAAAAATGGTGGAAATATTTCAACAAAATATAAACACTATTATTCTATCTTTGTTTCTGTAAATAGAAAAAACCAGTAATGCGAAATATCAAAAGTTACCTCTCTGTTAATGAATGATAATTCTTCAAATATCACTTATCGCAGAAGGCAGCTTATGAATAAGGCTTTACTGTTTTGGATATTGGTAAATATTTGTATTTTTGTCGCAAATGCTCAGCAGGATCCGCAGTTTAGTCAGAACAGATTTAATCAATTAACTGTTAATCCTGGCTTTGCGGGCTCTTCGGGTCTTATTAATGTATCGTTGTTGAACAGGTTTCAGTGGGTAGGGTTTCCCGGGGCTCCTGTTACGACTGTTTTTAATGCTGATGCTTCGGTACATTTGATTGGGAACAGAGATGGCATAGGGTTTTCTGTGATAAATGATGTTATTGGTTTTGAAAAGAATGTTTCAGTAGCATTAAATTACTCATGGAGAAGCCAGTTTGGAAGAGGAACTTTAGGTTCAGGCGTATCGTTGGGATTGATAAACAAGAATCTTAACTTCGATATGACCGGAATTGATGGAAGCGATTTGGTTAATCTTTCTGATCCATCGCTACCCAATGGTAAAGTAGGTGGAATCGTATTGGACATCGGACTTGGATTGTTTTACGAGGATGAAAATTATGAGCTGTCGTTTTCAGGTAAGCACCTCAATAAACCGGTGATGTCCTTTAATCAGTCAGGTAAATACACGATTCCGCGTACCTATTATATCAGTGGGAGTTATAAAATAAAAATGGCTGATGAACGCATAGAGGCTATACCTTCTATTTTCTATAAAAGGGATTTAGCTTCATGGCAGGCTGATGCCGGCGTAATTTTCGAATATGATAAACGATTCTGGGGAGGAGTTGGTTATCGTTTAGGGGATGCGGTTATTGTAATGGCAGGAACTGAACTGTGGAACGGCATTAAGTTTGGATATTCTTACGATGTCAGTCTATCTGCACTTTCAAGATACAATGCAGGTTCACATGAGTTCTTTCTGTCTTATTCTGTATTATTGTACAAAAAGCATGATCATAAGTACAAAAGTGTAAGATTTTTGTAACTTTGACCTGAAAAATAGTTGATTACAACATATTAGACGAACTATGAAGCGATTATTGATCTTAGGTAGTATATCGTGTATTCTCCTGTTATCCGGTTGTCACCGTGGTGGCGGTGGAGAATTAACCGGAGTTTTAAAACGGGGAAAATATTTCGAGCCCTCTCCCCTGGGTATGGTACTCATACCGGGACAAAGTTTCAATATGGGAGCCGGGGATCAGGATGTTGCTTCTGCAGCTATTCCTACCCGAACCGTCGATCTATCCACTTTCTGGATGGACGATACGGAAATCACTAACAATGAATACCGTCAGTTTGTATATTGGGTTCGCGATTCAATGGCACGTCAGATGCTTTCCGAACAATTTGAGGAATTTAAAATTACTCAGGACCGGAAAGGCAATCCAATAGATCCGCCAATTCTGGATTGGAAACGTAAACTCGACTGGCGTAATCCTGACTATAAGGATGCTCTCGAGCCTATGTTCTATGCAGGAAGCGATCGCATTATGGGTAGAAAGGAATTAGATACCCGAAAATTAAATTATACCTATTCTTGGGTTGACCTCCAGCAGGCAGCCCGTATGCAGAACGCATATAACTATAAGACCCAGTCCTATACCGGTACTGTAAACGATCTAGGCGGAAAGGCCGTACCCATTGAAGGACGATCCAGTTTTATCATGAGCGATGGCGTTAACGTTTATCCTGACACGCTGGTTTGGATACGCGATTTCTCTTATGCCTTTAACGACCCATTAACAAACAAGTATTTCTCTCATCCGGGATTTGACGATTATCCTGTTGTTGGAGTTACCTGGAAACAGGCAAAGGCTTTCTGCATGTGGCGAACTAACTTTAAAAATTCGGCACTGCTTGGAAAGGGCGAAGTTGGCGTACAGGATTACAGATTACCTTCAGAAGCTGAATGGGAACTTGCTGCAAGAGGAGGATTAAGTAATTCGATGTACCCGTGGGGTGGATATTATACCCGGTCGAAAAATGGGTGCTTCCTTGCAAACTTTAAACCGATGCGGGGGAATTACAGTGACGACGGCGGAAAAACTACTGTCAAGGTTGCTACCTACGATCCGAATGGATATGGACTTTATGATATGGCCGGAAACGTTGCAGAATGGACAATCACCGCCTATGATGAATCGTCCTATAACGTAATGCATGACCTGAATCCGAATTTTGAACAAAATGCGTTACCAGGTGATCCTCCTGCAATGAAAAGAAAAGTAATCAGAGGTGGTTCATGGAAGGATATTGCTTATTTTATTCAGGTTGGTACGCGTACTTACGAATACCAGGATACAGCAAAATCTTATCTTGGTTTCAGATGTGTCCGTTCATCATTCGGAGATGAGTTTCAATCAAATAGAAAATAAAAAGATCTAACAAAAAAAGTTGAATAATGGCGGTTTTTGAATTTACCCATTCACGGAGATGGAAATCTTCCATGAATTTTTTATATAGTATTGGAGCTTCAGTTGTTCTTCTGGGCGCTTTATTTAAATTGCAGCACTGGCCCTATGCGAATATTATTTTACCTATCGGGATGTTGACAGAGGTAGTTATATTTTTCTTCTCAGCTTTTGAGCCATCCGTTGAAATTCCCGACTGGTCGAAGGTTTATCCGCAGCTAAGAGAAACATACCTTGAAGAGGAAAACGACTTTAATTACCCAGTAGCTGCCCCACAATCAGTCACAATAGAAAGTATTCTTGAGAAAGCTGACATTTCACCCGAACTCCTTGCAAAAGTAAAAAAAGGTCTTCAGGACCTTTCCAACACCGCCAGTGGTATTGCCGATATTTCGTCTGCAAGTCTTGCAACAGAAGCCTACGTCAGAAATTTAACAGAGGCCACAGATTCAATCTCCGGATTTAAGGATATCAATACAAGAGCTGCTCATTCAATTGAAAAATCGACCAGCGATCTTGTATATTCATACGATCAGTCCTCACAAATCCTTGGTAATTCCTCGAAAAACCTGGCTTCTACTTTTAGTGAATCTTCGAAAAAGATTAATGACCAGCTCTCTGTGACCGGCGATAAACTTGCACAATCCTATAAGACTTTTACAGAATCAGTCAATAAGGATCTACAGACCCTCAGTGACCATAGCAAGGCATATAATAACGGCCTTTCACTGGTTAATTCAAGTTTGTCTGCAATACATTCGTCCTACGAATTGCACCTTCAGCATGCTAAAAAACTTTCTGCTGCATCTGAAGCAGCTCTTGAAGGACAATCAAAAATGACAGAACTGGTCAATGGCTCGGTTGAAGAGGCTCAAAAATACCGCAAACAAACTGAACAGTTAAATAAAAATCTGGAGGCTCTGAACAACGTATATGGCAATATGTTGGGAGCAATGAACGTTAAAGGTTAATTCGAACATGGGAACTAAATACTGTCCGGAGGCACCCAGACAACGAATGATCAGTTTGATGTATCTTGTTTTGACTGCCATGTTAGCACTTAATGTAGACAAATCTGTATTGGATGCTTTCGTGATGGTAAATCATAATTTCATGCAGACAATTGAAAGCTCTATTGCTAAAAATCAACGTGTTTATGACGAGTTTAGCAATGCAGCGAAAGAAAATCCGAAAAAAGCCGGAGAACTAAATAATTCTGTCCTAAAAGTGAAAACAAGTTCCGACTCCCTGTATCACTACATTCACAGTCTCAAAGAAATGATTGTGAAGGCAGCTGATGGTCCAAACGGAAATGTCGACAACGTTATTTCACAGGATGATTTGAATTACGCAGCCGAATTAATGATCAACAAAAAAAATGGCCTGGCATTGAAAAAAGCTATTGAAAATTACCGTAAGTCGCTGATATCGTTGGTTGACACCACAAATACGGAATTGATAGCCTCTATTAATAAGAGCCTTGACACATCCAATCCCCCACCCAAACAAGGTCAGACACCTTCATGGGAATCGAGTAAGTTCGAGGGTTACCCGCTCATAGCCGTGATTACACTTATGTCTAAGATTCAAAGTGATGTGCGAAATGCTGAATCTGATGTTATTAACCACCTCTATGCCAAGATTGACGCCCGATCATTCAAATTCAATAAACTTCAGGCTCAGGTTGTTTCAAGTTCGGATTATGTTCTTCAGGGAAATACATACGAAGCAAAGGTGTTTCTTTCGGCAATTGATACTACTGTCACTCCAACCATTACAATCGGAGGTTCCACACTTCCAATGATACCTGGCGAAAATGCAGGATTATACAAAACTATAGCAGGGAAAGAGGGAAAGACTGAATTCAGAGGACAGATCAATTACAAGAATCCATCCGGGGTAATTGTAAATTATGCCTTTAAACATGAATATGAGGTAGCGAAACCTTCGATGACTGTTTCTCCGACAAAAATGAATGTCTTTTATGCAGGACTTGCAAACCCGGTCTCGATTTCTGTTCCAGGCATTTCTGCAACTAACACCAAAGTATCGATCACTAACGGGACTATCGAACCCGGACCGGACGGAAATTATCTTGTAAGACCGGATAAGGTTGGAGTAAAGTCAATCATTACAGTAAGAGCCTTGATTGATGGGACACTGAAAGAAATAGGTTCAGCAGATTTCAGGGTTAAGAAAGTTCCGGACCCTGTAGCCTCTGTTGCAAACAAAACTGATGGAGTAATTGCCCGAAGCGAACTGGAAGCTCAACAGGGTGTCCTGGCTAAAATTCCTGAATTCGATTTTGAAATGAATTTTACAGTTACTTCATTTGTGGTATCCACTACTAAGGCCGGATTTATACAGGACAGACCGACTAAAGGCAACCGTTTTTCTCAGGAACAGCGGGATCTCATGAAAGGTTTAGCTTCCGGTAGCCGGTTATATATAGAGAGCATTATTGTTAAAGGTGACGACGGTACGACACGTAATTTACCTCCGATAAGTTTTAAAATTAATTAGAGATGAAAAAGTTACTATTAATCATTGTATTGGTTCTGATTGGAGTTACTTCAAAAAATCTTTTGAAGGCTCAGGTCATTGATGGAGCTTATGTTAAGAAAACTACGATTGACAGGAAACCTGCTCCACTTCCAATTGTAAGAGAGGCAGACGTAATCTGGTCGAAAACGGTATGGAGAATAATTGACTTTCGCGAGAAGGCGAATCAGCATTTTTACTATCCCATCTCTGACATGCAAGGCCGTAGTAACTTAATCAATATATTATTAAAAGGAATTGAAGATAAGCGTATAACAGCCTTTGATGCACAAAAAGGAAATGAGTTTAAGGAACCTATTACATATAATCAGGTCAAACAGCAATTCGGTGACTCTGTGAAATATATCAAAGTTACGGACCTTAATACCGGGAACGACAAGGATTCACTCGTGCAGTCTGACATTCCAATCAAGGATGTTAAGCAAATGGAAATTAAGGAGGTTTGGTATTTCGACAAGCAGAGATCAACACTTCAGGTTCGTATACTCGGACTGTGCCCTATCCGTGTTTATAAAAAGGATCCTAAAGACAGCACCTTTGTACGTAAACAACTATTTTGGGTATCCTACCCTGAAATACGTCCGCTTTTGGCAAAAAAAGAATCCCTGAATGATTTTAATGAAGCCAGAAATTTAAGTTTTGATGATATCTTCCTGACTCGTAGGTTCGACGGTTATATCGTAAAAGAAGAAAATGTATATAATAACAGGTCAATCGAAGAGTATGCCACCGGTGAATACGCCTTTAAAGAGTCGGAAAGAATTAAAAACTCGATCTTCGATTATGAACAGGATCTCTGGGAATATTAGCTTTCCTGATGAGAAAAAAAGAGGCATTTTTATGAAATGCCTCTTTTTTTTATCCTTAATCGAATCATCGGAAGTTGTATATTTATACAATTATTTCCAGTCCATAAGGATCTATGTATTTAATTTATTTCATACTTTCCATTACAACTATTGCACTGATTATATTGTCGGTGGCATACTACCGTGAAAGGAAAAGAAACCACTCGGATCACGAATACTACAGACAAACTATCACTTTATTAAAATTGCAGACAAACCGGAACAGGTTGTCACCACACTTATTATTCAATGTATTGAGCATAATAACATCCGGGAATGAAAATCAGGAATCATTCCGGACAAAAATTAAAGCAATACTAATGCTTCTGCGTGATACCGTTGAACATACCGGGCAAGCAGTAATTCCTTTAAAACAGGAAATAGAACTGGTAAAATCCTATCTTGAATTGATTGAAACGAAAATACCAAAGCCGTTCAGCATAATATATGATATCCACCCAAACACAAATATGGATCAGCTTTTACCGGCAATGATTCTTCAAATTCCGGTTGAAAATGCAGTTAAACATGGGTTATTGCCTCTTGAAGGGGACAAAATCTTACGCATTCTGCTAACTCCAATCGATTCTGGTCTGCAAATACGGATTGAAGATAATGGAATTGGTTTTGCCTCTTCAGTAAACCGTGCCTTTGGAGCGGGAACCGGTTTAAAAATTATTCAACAGACTATAAGCTTATTTAATGAGGCAAACAGCGAAAAAATTACATTCACAATTCAGGAAAACAGGATGGGAAGCAACCCCTCAGTTACCGGAACACTTGTGGAAATTAAGATACCATCGGCATATTCATTCCTGATCCCTGAAATCTTAGATAGGAAATAAAAAAAAATAGAATAATTATTCAATTTTTTTTAGGCGAAAGGTAGGGTAAATCAAAGTTGATGCGGTAAATAGATAATTGAGGGTAATTGGGACCCGCAGATACAATTCATGAATTGTATCCGTGTATATACAATTCATGAATTGTATATATGTAGAGACAATTGATGAATTGTATATTTGGTAGAGACAATTCATGAATTGTCTCTACCAAAAAGGTTCTTTGAAGAATCATTGAAAAAACGAAATAAACATTTAAAATATTAAATTATTGCCCGCCATGAATGGATCAGATAAAATTCAGACCGCAATAATTGATGATGATGAGGAATTCGTATTCGCATTGAGAGAGCATCTGGGGTTTTTCCCGGAGATTCAGTTACAGGGTTGTGCTTCGAAATACAATCAGTCGAAGACTTTATTAATGAAAGAAGAACTCGATCTTGTATTTATGGATATCGAGATGCCGGTTAAATCGGGTTTCGATTTGCTCGAAGAAGCGCGAAAAACCAGAAGGCAAATGTTCAGTGTTGTTTTTTACACTGCGTTTGACAAGTACATTCTCCAGGGGTTACGTGAATCAGCCTTCGATTACATTCTAAAGCCGGTTAAGACCGAAGATCTGAAGAATGTCATTGACAGATTCAAACTAAAAAGAAGAAGTGAGCAGCCTGCTGAATTTATTCCGGTATCTCATGGTATAACTGAAATTATCTCACTCCCTACACCAATTGGGCTGAGGTTTATGGATAAGAACAATATTATTCTTCTTCAGTGTACCAAAGAGTCTGTTCAGGACAAACCAGGGTGGAAGGCAGTGCTGACTGATATGAGTGAAGTAAAACTCAGGGCAGGAACAACAGCAAAAGAGATCATTGACTTAATGGGAAAACGCAAATTCATACAGATAAACCAATCTGCAATTGTGAATCTGAATTTTTTGGGATCAATCGAATTTAAAACCAGGGATTGTCAGTTAATCCCTCCTTTTAACGGATTAAAATTGCAGGCCTCGCGTACACACTTATATGAATTGCGTAATAAATATGATACCTTATAAAGGTGTAACGATTAAAGCAAGAATTAATTAAGTCACAGGTTGATTGAATTATTAAACAACAGATTGGTTTAAATAAAAAAATCGAACTTTTAAGTAATATATTCAGAAACCGGCAAAAATAGCTGGTAAGACAACACAAGATTAAAGTAAGACATAAAGAGAACAAAAAATTAACATCTAAATTATTCATTATCTAAAACTTAACTTGTTATGAACTATTTAAAATCAGCTGATGAAACGGCAAATTTTCCTTAATGATAAGAGGGATTGAAACAAGGCAAATTTTCCTATTATTTACCGTTTATCCTTAAATAATGACATGATATTCGCCTATTTCTCCAAATATCAGAAATCGTAAAAAATTGGGTTTTTTACCCTTTACAATTATTTCAACTTTGTACAAATTAAAATTAAAGTGCTTCTTTTATTTCCATTTATTAATTAAAACAAATCAAAAATGAAAAGACTATTTTTGGGCGTGATCGCGTTCGCCCTGATTATTACATCCTGTAATAAGTATGCAAACGACTTCCAACAGTTAAAAGATCAGATCGCTGCTCTTTCTCTAAAGGTTGATGGTGTTGCTGCTTTACAGACTCAGTTGACTTCTACAACAGCTCAGATTACTGCTCTTCAGGCTGCTGTTGCTGCTTTACCGCAGGTTTCAAGTATTACAGCTCTTCAGACTTCACTGAATACAGCTAACACAAACATCGCTTCAATTCAGACTGCTTTAAACAATCTTGCTACCAATGGTGCAACTGCAGCTTCTGTAGCAGCGTTGAAAGCTCAGCTTGATGCAATCATTGCAGACAAAGCCGCTTCTGACATTGTTTACAAACAGGCAATTACAGACATCAAAGCAAAATTGGATGCTGCTGCTACATCTGCTCAGGTTGCTGCTCTTCGCACTGACCTTTTGAACCAGATCTTAGCTAGTGCACAGACAACTGATGCAGCTGTTACTCTTCAGATCAATGCTCTGAAAGACGAAATCAAAGCTGATATCGCTTCTGGTGCTGCTGATACACAAGCAAAAATCGCTGATCTTCAGGCAATTGTTGAAGCTGCAAACGCTGCCAACACAGCTCAGTTAAACACAGTTATTGCTAACTTAGGTACTCTTCAGACAACTGTTGATGGCAACCAGGTAGTAACTCAGGCTTCTATCACCGGTTTACAACTTGCTTTGGCTGCTGCTCAGAGAGATCTTACTATCTTACTGAACGCTTCTGCAATGTACAACGACAACGTAACTATCACTACTGATTCTGACGTTGATTTCTATCTTGCAAAATTATACCAGATGGGTATCATCAATGGTAACTTAACAGTTAACACCACAGGTATTTCTGCAGCTAAAATCGCTGACGTTAACAAAATCTTAGCTGCTGTTGTTGCTGTTATCGGCACAAACGACGCTACTCAGGTTATCGCTGGTGGTGAGCATCATTGGGGTGGTGTTTGGACAATTACAACTGTTCCTGGCGCTGGTCACTATGTAAACATCGAAAGTGTTGCAGGCGACAATCTTGCTGCTGGTTTATTGACTTCTATCCGTGGTGACTATACAGTTACAGGTGCTGACATTGCTGATCCAAAGATCGACAACGTAGGTGGTACAGTAACTTATGACTATCCAGGTGCATACGAATCAGTTTCTTTAATGACAGTTGGAATGAACCTTGTTCTTGTAAACTACAATGCTGCAACAACAAATATCAATTTCCCTAACGTAGTTATTGGTGGTCATGTAGGTGACGGAACTCACGCTCCTAACGGTACAGTTACTTTCAGTGCAACAGGTACAGCTTCTATCGTCTTTGGTCTTGCTACTGGCGGACAGATCAACAACCTTACTGCAGCTAATGCTACAAGCATTCAGTTATGGACTCTTGTTCCTACAGGTTTAACAATTGTTGCTCCTAAAGCTACTTCTATCGTTCTTGCTGCTACTTCAGCAACAGGTGCTATCAATATCACTACATGGGCTGCTACAGCTGTTAATATGTCAAAATTAGTTTCTTCTACAAGTCCTATCACAGTTACTACTGCAAACGTAGGCGTTCCTACTTACTTTGACGGTTATGTTAATCTTGACAAATTCAATTCTAACATCGCTTTGACTATCACAGGTCCTAAGACAGTTGTATTACCTTCATTAACTAAAGCAACTCTTTCTGCTTCTAAAGCTGAAACTGTTACTCTTGCAGTATTTGAGTGGGCAAGTGTTCCATCACTTCCTTCTGTAAAATGGCTTACTTTAGGTGCTGTTAAGAACAACGTAGCTCTTAACGTTTACACTGCAACTCTTTTAACAGCTGATGTTACTGGTGCTGCTCCTGCAATGAACCATTGGGCTAATGTACTTGGTGCTGCCAGTGTTTCTACTACAGGTAACCTTTGGCTTACTAGCCTAGGTCTTCACGGAACAATGTCGTATGCCAATCTTACTGCACTTCCATTGTTGACTTCATTAACTACAACAGGTATTATCAACTCATTCACACTTAATAATGCTGCTATAATCACAAGCCTAAGCTTAGGACATGGTGCATTTGTTGGTGACATCGGTTTCGGTGGTCCAGGTTCAGACCTTACAATTACAAACAATCCAATGCTTGCTGGTTTAGCTCCAACAGCTATTGACTGGATGCACACATTGACCGTAACTGGTAACGGTGCTCTTGCAAGCTTCGATTTCAGCTCTTACAAGACTCAGATTTACTCAGGTGCTAACATTAATATCCTTATTGATGCTCCTGCTACATGGGGTGCTTATGTTCCTGGAGTTGGTCCGGTATCTGCTGGTAACCCTGGAATTCAGGCTATCATCAAATCTAATTCAATCATGACTATGAAACAATACATCTATGATGTACTAGCTAATACTCATGTTACAACTAAAGCATTCTCTATCAACATCGGTATCCCTGTTGCTACAGATCTTACTACAGTTATGAATGCTAACATGAATATCTGGAACTTTGGTTACACAAACTTAGTAACTGGTGGTCCACTTAACACAGCTGATGAACTTTCACTTGTAGTTGCTCAGTAATTACTGACAACCTCATATAACTTTAAAAAGCCCTCTTCGGAGGGCTTTTTTTATGCCTGACTGTTTGGTTCAAAAGGAATAATAGACAACAGAATGAAGTGAGCGGGTGAATGTTCAGACACTGAACATTCACCCGCTCACTAATTCAATTCAAAAACTCAAACTACGAAAACAATGTCCTGATCATCTTTTCAACCCGATCGATCTGATGAATCTTAATTTCAAACCGCTTAAAATCTATTCCCTTGTTGTATTTCGAAAGGTAGATCTCTTTAAAACCAAGCTTTTGAGCCTCTGCAATACGTTGTTCAATGCGGTTGACAGGTCTTATTTCACCGGTAAGGCCAACCTCCCCTGCGAAAGCGATCTGCTTGTCTATGGCAACATCAAAATTTGAAGAAAGTATCGCTGCGATGACAGCAAGATCCATCGCCGGATCATCTACACGAAGACCTCCTGCAATGTTAAGAAATACATCCTTTGTCATCAGCTTAAATCCGGCCCGCTTCTCCAGAACAGCAAGGAGCATATTCATACGCCGAAGATCAAAACCTGTTGAGGAGCGCTGTGGATTTCCGTAAGCAGCCGAACTGACCAATGCCTGGACCTCAATCAGGAATGGCCGCATACCTTCCATGGAAGCAGCCGTTGCGGTACCACTTAAACCATCATCATGCGAAGAAAGCAACATCTCAGAAGGATTTACAACCTCATGCAAGCCATCCTGGCGCATTTCGAAAATACCAAGTTCAGAGGTTGATCCAAACCGGTTCTTTATGGAGCGCAGAATACGGAAAAGATAATTCCTGTCGCCTTCAAACTGAAGTACAGTGTCAACAATGTGTTCAAGTACCTTGGGACCTGCCAGACTTCCTTCCTTGTTGATATGACCTATCAGTAAAACCGCAATATGACTTAACTTGGCAACCTTCATGATGCCGACAGTACATTCACGAATCTGTGTCACACTGCCTGCCGAGGATTCGGCAAGCTCAGTGGCAACTGTCTGTATTGAATCAATGATTACAAGATCCGGTTTCTCAGACTCAAGATGGGAAAGAATATTTTCAAGTGATGTCTCACACAAAAAGAGACATGAGGACTGATTCCCCTTTAATCGGTTTGCCCTCATCTTTAACTGCTGAAGACTCTCCTCGCCCGAAATATACAAGACTTTTAAATGTGACAGTGACAAGGCTATTTGCAGCACTAAGGTTGATTTTCCAATTCCGGGCTCGCCTCCCAATAATATCATGCCACCAGGAACCAATCCACCGCCAGTAACCCGATCAAATTCCGAATTCCCGGTAATAATTCTGGCTTGTTTGTCCAAATCAATTTCAGAGAGCAGAAGAGGCCTTATATGCTCCTTTATTTGTGAAGATGAACCAGTCTTTCTTTCGGCTATAATTTCTTCAAAAACGGTATTCCATTCACCACAGACATTGCATTTGCCAACCCATTTGGGGGATTGTGCTCCACAGCTCTGACAAACAAATACAGTTTTTGATTTAGACATTAGATCAGTCTGTTTGTTTCAGTATCCGGAAATATGATTCTTGGCTTAAAAAGTTTAGCATCATCAAAATCCATTGAGGCGTAGGAGACAATAATAATAATATCCCCAACAGCTACTTTACGAGCGGCAGGACCGTTTAAGACTATTTCACCTGAACCTCTCTCGCCACGTATCACATATGTATCCAGACGTTCACCATTATTTATATTAACAACCTGGACCTTTTCATTTTCAATAAGATTTGCAGCATTCATTAATTCCTCATCAATAGTGATGCTCCCAACGTACTGAAGGTCTGCTCCGGTCACTGTAACCCGATGTATTTTGGATTTGCAAACTTCTATAAACATTGTAATTAAAATTAAAAAATTAAAATATCAGGTTATCAATAAGTCGTATTTTACCTGCAAAAACAGCGATACACCCAACCTTAATGCCAGGTTCGTTCCAGCTCTTAATTGACTGTAAGTTTGTATCATCAACTATCTCAAAGTATTCGGCAGTCAAAAGATTTGTCCTACTAATCTCATCAAGTACATACTCTTTCACATTCTCAAGAGAACTCGTCGCACTAAGAGATTTCGCTTGCATCAATGTGCGGTAAATCAAGGGTGCCACTTCACGATATTCGGGAAGCAAAAGTTTATTACGGGAACTCATTGCCAAACCATCAGGTTCCCTTACTATATCGCATGCTACGATCTCAACCCTTAATTGCAGCTGAAGGACAAGATTCTTTATTACAGCCAACTGTTGAAAGTCTTTCCTTCCAAAGTATGCCAGGTCCGGATCCACTATTTCAAATAGTCTGCTAACAACCTGAGCAACACCATTAAAGTGACCGGGGCGAAATTTACCTTCCATAACATTTTCAAGAATACCAAAAGAAAACTGTCGTGTATCGGGTACCGGATAAATTTCCTCAACATCAGGATAAAAAACATAATCACAGCGAACTGTAGATAAAAGTTTCAAATCTTCTTCCATTGTACGGGGATAATTGGCCAGATCATTTGAATCGTTAAATTGATTTGGATTAACAAAAATTGAAACAACCACTATATCAGATGATGTTCCGGCTTGTTCAACGAGAGATAAATGGCCTTCGTGCAATGCGCCCATTGTCGGTACAAAGCCAACTTTTAGCCCTTTAGCCCGATCAGTTTTGATAGCAACCTGCAGAGATGAAATTGTAGTATAAAGCTTCATTCAAAATAAAAAAGAAAGTGCAAAGTAACAAAATATCTGAACACAATGAAAGGTTAGGCGTTATAGTAGAATAATACAATCTCTGTAATGATTGAATATTCAGTATTTTTTATATATTTTTGCAAAATATTTAAGTTGTTGTAATGGAAAAAATGAAGGTTTTATTTATCTCGCAGGAAATCGCTCCGTACCTTCCTGAATCTGAGATTTCTGAGATAGGGAGATACCTTCCGCAAGGCATCCAGGAACGAGGTAAAGAGATCCGCACATTTATGCCCCGTTTTGGGTGTGTAAATGAGAGACGAAACCAGCTTCATGAAGTTATAAGGCTCTCTGGAATGAACCTTGTGATTAACGATAACGACCATCCTCTTATAATTAAGGTTGCCTCTATTCAGGCCGCCAGAATGCAGGTATATTTTATTGATAATGAAGATTATTTTCAAAGGAAATTTGCTACGACGAATGATGAAGGTTTTGAATTCGATGATAACGACGAACGTGCAATTTTCTTTGCAAGGGGGGTGCTTGAGACTGTAATTAAACTAAGATGGTCCCCCGATATTATCCATTGCCACGGTTGGTTTACCGGAATGGTTCCGCTATTTGTTAAAAAAACATATAAGGATAATCCTTTGTTTGCTAACGCCAAGATAATCTATTCGGTTTACAATGATCAGTTTAATACTCCACTGAGCACGAATATGGCTGCTAAAATCGCGGAAGATGGGATAGCAATTAACGAGATTTCAGTATTAAAAGAACCAACTTTCGTTAATCTAACCAAGCTTGCCATTGATTATTCTGACGCGACAATAAAAGGAAGCGAGTGCATCAGCCCTGAACTGGAGGAATATATGAAGGCATCAAAAAAACCTTTTCTCGATTATCAACCAAAGGAAACCTATATTGACTCTTTCTTTGATTTTTATAATACCTTTTAAGAACAGAACAGGTTGGCAAACAAAATACTCCTACTTATACTGATAATAATTGGTTATCTGTCTTTTTTCACTTCTTGTGCAAATATTGGAATGCCATCAGGAGGATTGAAAGATACTATACCTCCCTTTGTGCTGCATAGTGTTCCTGCTTTTAACCAGACAAACTTTACCGATCAAAAAGTAAAACTAACCTTCAATGAATTTGTTATTGTAGAAGGGTTAAATGACAAATTTGTTGTATCTCCACCCACAGCCAAAAGACCTATATTCCGAACTAAGGGTAAATCACTAATTGTCGATCTTAACGAAAAATTAAAGGCTAACACTACCTATTCACTTGATTTCAAAGACGGAGTATCGGATAATAATGAAAAAAATCCGTTGCGGAATCTTAGACTGGCATTTTCTACAGGACCTACAGTTGATTCACTTAGAATAGTTGGATTTGTTAAGGATGCTTTTACCCTCGAACCGATCCATGGAGCGACAATCATGCTGTACAAGGGAACTTCCGACACTTTAATCTACACTACCCGCCCGGATTTTATTGCAAAAACAGACGGACAAGGATTTTTTGCAGTTACGAATCTGCCAGCCGATACATTCCAAATATATAGCCTGAGCAGTGCAAGCGGAAACTTAAAATTCACTCCGGGAGCAGATTCAATAGCTTTCTACAACACAAGAATTGCCCCCTCGGCAAAATTCATCCCTGCAAAAGACACAACTTATAATGCGGCAGACACACTCGTCGTTCTTGGAAGAACAAGGTTTTCACCGGAACCTCTTTATCTTTTGCGATTTGGTGAAGCATTCTTCGATTTAAGGCTTGACAAATACACTCATCCCTCACGAAAGATCGTTGATTTAACATTCACACAATCCGTCTCAGACACCTTTAATATTGAACCAGTAAACTTTAATGCCACAGAGGGGTGGAAATACACAGAAATGTCAGCAAAATCAGACTCTGTGAGAATATGGCTTACCGACTCAACTGTCTATAGTAAGGATACTCTAATATTTAAATTAACATACCTGCAACAGGATAGTCTTAAAGAATACTATGCCAAAGAGGACACTGTCAGACTATTTTTCACTGATATTGTTCAGCCTGCAAAGAATAAGCGCAAGGAAAGACATAAAATTGAAAAAGACACAAAATCAGTAATTATCAATACAAATATTAAGGCTGGTTTTGACGTCTACAGCAAAATAACACTTGAATCTCCCGAACCGGTAGAATCTTTTGACACGACTAAGATTATGTTATATGAGAAGAAAGATACAACTTACAAACAAATCAAGTTTAAACTAACACCTGATTCGATAAATAAAAGGAAATACGAAATATCGCACCCCTGGAAATATGCCTCCAAATATAAAATCCTGATTGATTCGGCAGCGATACAAACAATCTATTGCAACTATTCAAAAGAGATAAAACAGGAATTTAAGACTCAGGAGGAAGAGCATTATGGTAAAATCCTACTAAGCATTAAAAACGTCACTGTGCCAACTCTGATTCAATTGCTCTCAAACGAGAAAAATGAAGCTGTTTTACAAACAATACCGGTCACTAAAGACGGTCTTATAACCTTCAGGTTTCTTGAACCGAAAAAATATCTCATTAAGGCCATCTTCGACCGAAATCATAACGGTAAGTGGGATACCGGGGACCTGAAAAAGGGAATTCCTCCAGAAGAGGTTATGTATTACCTGAGTGTAGTAAAAGTCAGATCAAACTGGGACATAAAAGACACCTGGGTATTACCGTCACAACCGCAATTTAGCAAGAAGATTATCGATGAAGAACTTGAAGCTCAAAAACTTAAAGATAAATTGCGGAAACATAAGAAATCGTCTGCATTCTAATAAACTTAATATAATCAAAAACCTGTAAATGCATCTTCAGGTTAAATTTAAAAAGGTGCCACACCAAACAATCAAACAAATGGCAAGCGTAAGAGTCTTAAAAAAAGAAATCAGTTATTTGTCTTCGCAACTAATTGCAGACTGTTTCGACTTTCTTAACAACTATGAGGATGTCAATAGCATTACCATTTTGTCAATTATCGACGAAGCCGTGAGTCTGAACAACTCAATCGTTGACCGAATTTGTCATCCTACTGACAAAAACAATCCAAAACTCACCAGGGAATATTACAAAAATATCAGAATTGATTTTATTAAAGGGCTGGATACGTCATACGGCAAGCTTGAAAGTATGATTAAAGAATAACTCCGTATATTCCTTGTCGGAATTTACTGAAATGCTTCCAATCGATAGCACTCCGCTAAGAGATTCTATCCTGCCATAATAGTATGCTGCAACAAGATCCTAAGTCCGATACAAATAAGAATAATACCACCTGTTAGTTCGACTTTAGGACCAAAAGAAATACCAACATCTTTTCCAATCTTTATCCCGAGCATAGCGAAGAAGAATGTCACAGCACCAATCACAAAAGCTCCGCCAAGAATGTTACTTGCTGAAGCTAAAGCATAGGAAAAACCGACTACCAAAGCATCAATACTTGTTGCGATCGAAAGAGTGACGATATGTTTCCAGGAGTAAATATCAGAATTAATCTCAGTATCCCGGGCCATATACCTTTGAAGTATCATTTTGCCGCCAAGAAAAAGTAAAAGAGTGAAAGCAATCCAATGATCCATTTTTGCCACATAATCCCGAATTTCAGCACCCATAAACCAGCCAAAAACAGGAAATAATCCTTGAAAAAATGCAAATGAAAAAGATATTTTGGCTGCATGCCAAAAGGTCACTTTCTGCTCTGCCAGCCCACAACCTACAGATACAGCAAAACTATCCATTGAAAGTCCAACGGCGAGAATAAAAACAGTAAGAAAATCCATTGTGAAAATTGAGCCGCAAAGATAAAATAATTTGGGATAACCTCTGTAATTCACCAGGTCAGGAAGGAAAATCAGGAATTAAAACAATAAATCCTTATAAAAAACCTATTGGAAAACGAAAGTTCGAAACTTAGTTAGCCTTCTCCTTCCGTGATGTAGCCAAAACCATCTTCATTTCGACCTTACTTCCGATTTGCAAAACATCAACCAAGGACTGTACGGCTATTGTATTATCACAACGCACAATTGCGTGAACCTCACTATTTTCCCTTTTCTCTTTCCGTAATGCAGCTTCGATATCTAAAAACTGAACCTGTTTATTGTTGATATAATATTTCAAATCCTTTGTAACAGAAATGGCTATTTCTTTTGGGGGCTTATTCATAGATTGGGTTTGATTAGCCTGAGGAAGAATAAGTTTGATTGTTCCTGGCGTAATCATAGTTGATGCTATCAAAAAAAATAGCATCAGGAAGAACATAATATCACTAAAGGAATTAGAAAATATCTCGAAGGGGTGTTTCCTTGAATTTCTTAAATTCATTTCTAATTATTGTTAATCAAGTCAATAAACCGCACACTCTGCAACTCCCATTTCTGAACAAGTTTATCCACCCTGTTATTTAAATAATGGTAGCCAACAAACGAAATAATCCCAATACTAAGGCCTACTCCGGAGGTTATAAGTTTTTCATATAATCCACCGGATATCAATGAGATACTAATATTATCAGCAAGAGAAATGTTGTAAAATATTTTTATCACACCTGCGATAGTTCCAATAAATCCCATCATCGGAGCAACACCTGCAATAACACCCAAAAAATACAGGTTTCCTTCATATTTATACACTTCAAGCTTACCTTCCATCTCCATTTGTTCATGAATATCCCTTAAAGGCTTGCCCAGGTTTTGAATTCCCTTCTTCAATATCCGGGATTCTGAACTATTTGTAGCAGTACAAAGTGCCACAGCAGCATCTATCTTACCATCCGTAACAAGGTCCTTCAGTCGTTCGAAAAAATTACCATCTGCCTTCTTTTGATTTCTTATATAGAAAAATCTGTCAAAAAAAATATAAACAGAAATGATTGAAAGCAGAAGCAATGGATACATTAAAAATCCACCTTTCATCAGAAGATCGAAATACGAAATTTCAGCGGCAATTTGAAATAGAAATATCATTAAAAAAACAATTAGTGACTTTTAAAACAATTCATATTAAACAAGTTCCTCAACAGTAATCTTAAAAAGACTAAACTTCAACTTGCCAAAGATGGACAAAATATTTCGAATAAAAAAAACAGACTTCAGGTGAAAATAAAATTTCTACAGAATAATTTAATGTCCCGATATATCAAAATAACATGACTTAGATCATGAATCTTTTTTTAGAATTTTTGTCCCAATATTTCAAATATCCAAATTTATTGCCGAATTTTGCAAAATACTCAGTAACTCAACATCGAATGAATAAAGTACTACGTTTAAGAGATGTCACACTAAGAGATGGTCAACAGTCTCTTTTTGCAACCAGAATGCAACAATCACAAATTGAGAGGGTTCTCCCCATTTATAAGGATGCCGGCTTTTACGCCCTTGAGGTATGGGGCGGAGCAGTTCCGGACTCAATTATGCGGTTTCTTAATGAGGATCCATGGGAAAGACTCGAAAAGATCAAAAAAGAGATCGGTAATATCTCACATCTTACCGCACTATCAAGAGGTCGGAATCTTTTTGGATATAATCCTTATCCGGAAGAAGTGATCGAAGGATTTAACAGAAATGCCGTACAGTCCGGCATTTCAATCATGCGTATTTTCGATGCATTGAACGACACAAGCAATATAAAGTCAACAATAAAATACGTAAAAGAGAATGGGGGTCTTGCGGACTGTGTAGTTTGCTATACAGTCGATCCTAAATTTACCCGGCGTGAAAGATTCTTAGCGAGAATAAAAGGCAAGCCACTACCCAAAGCTATATTCACAAACGAATATTTTATGAATATGGCCCTTGAGCTGGAGTCTATGGGTGCCGATATGATTACTCTAAAAGATATGGCAGGATTAGTGCCACCTCACAGGGTAAGTCAGATTATAAAAGGATTCAAGAAACAGCTTAAAATACCTGTTGATTTTCATACCCACTGCACTCCGGGTTATGGCCTGGCTTCAGCATTGGCGGCGATTATTGCTGGTGTTGATATTCTTGACACATCCATTCTGAATTTCGCCGGAGGGCCGGCAGCACCTGCCTTTGAACTCATCCAGATTTTCTGCACAAAACTGGGAATCGAAACCGGGATAAATCTGGATGCAGTCGTTCGTATTAATAAAATATTGAAAGATATTCGTATTGAAATGGCCGATATCGACAGTTACAAAATTTTCCCAATTGAATTCGACATTACAAAAGACACGTTGCCGCCTCATATTGACATGCTTTTCGATTATGCGATTAAGTATGCCAAATCAGACAATGAAGAGGCACTTTTAGATTCATGCGGAGAAATTGAAAAGTATTTTAATTTCCCTGAGCCTGATGAAAAAGTAAAATTCGCAGAAGTGCCAGGCGGTATGTACACGAATATGTTATCTCAACTGAAGCAATTAAAACAGGAAGAATTATTACCGCGGGTACTTGAAGTCATCCCAACCGTACGGCTTGCATCCGGGTGTCCTCCACTCGTAACACCTACGAGTCAAATAGTAGGAGCCCAGGCTGTGAACTGTGTAATTGACGAAAAGAATGGTAAGCCCTTCTATTCCAATAACTCCAACCAGTTTGTTAACCTTGTAAAAGGTTCATACGGTAAAACGCCGATTCCTGTAGACCCGGAATTTCGCGAAAAAATTACAGGATCGCCGGAAGAAATACCTTATAATACGTCAAACTATGAAAAACAACCTAATCCTTCATTCCCAAGATATGGCGAAAATGTCAGACTCGCGTCGAATGAAAAGGAAGAGTTGCTGCTTGAATTATTTCCAACAGTGGCCAATAAGTTTTTGCAAGATAAAGTAGACCGGATATACGGTACTAAACTTCTTGAGGAGGAAACAAAAAAACAAAAGGCATACGAGGCTGAGGTTCAAAAATATAATGCCTTATCAGATCAGGAAAAAGAGGAAAGACTAATTGATGGTTTGTACCATTGGAACTAAAAAATAAGAAATCATATGAAATTTAATTCTATCAATATGAAAGTTGTCGCAATGGCGGCAGGTAAGTGGCAGGTTGCAAGTGGTACGAGCCATTTGGCCACAGATAAATGGTTACTAACAACAGGATGTTTACAAACATTCGCTGACAAAAAACTTGTTGATTCGAGGCCAGGGAAAAGACAACAAACCAAAGGTTTCAGGCCAAATCATCCGTAGACAAACATTAAGCGTCCATTTTTATAAACGGTTGCACTACCCAAAATTGAAAAGAGGCTGTACTCATTTGAGACAGCCTCTTTTAGTTGTAAACCCGAAGGTTTTATATAATTGATTTATGTGGATTACATCATTCCACCCATTCCACCACCCATACCACCCGGAGGCATCATGGCTGGTTTGTCTTCCTTCTCCTCGACAAGAACACATTCGGTAGTTAGGAACATACCGGCTATTGAAGCAGCATTTTCGAGTGCAACACGGGTCACCTTAGCAGGATCGATAACGCCGGATTCGAACAGATTCTGGAAAATGTCCAAACGTGCATTATATCCGTAATCATCTTTACCTTCCTTAATCTTCTGAACAATAACGGCACCTTCAAGACCAGCATTGAATACAATCTGACGGGTAGGCTCCTCAATTGCACGTTTTACAATTTCTATTCCTGTAGTTTCATCTTCATTGTCACCTGCGAGCCCTTCAAGGACTTCAATTGCACGAAGGTAAGCAACACCACCACCAGGAACAATGCCTTCTTCAACAGCAGCACGTGTTGCATGAAGGGCATCATCAACGCGATCCTTCTTCTCCTTCATTTCAACTTCAGACGATGCACCCACATAAAGAACTGCAACACCTCCTGAAAGCTTTGCAAGACGCTCCTGCAATTTTTCACGATCATAATCGGAAGTTGTGGTTTCTATCTGCTTTTTAATCTGAGCCACGCGTGCAGCGATATTTGAAGCATCACCGGCACCATTTACGATTGTTGTAGTGTCTTTATTAACGGTAAGTTTTTCGGCACGTCCAAGCATATCCAGTGTAGTATCTTCCAATTTCATACCTTTTTCCTCAGTAATAACGGTAGCACCAGTCAGGATAGCAAGATCTTCAAGCATCTCTTTACGACGATCCCCAAAACCCGGAGCCTTTACTGCGCAAACTTTTAATCCTGCACGAAGTCGGTTCACAACCAATGTAGCAAGAGCTTCTCCTTCAATATCTTCAGAAATAATCATCAATGCACGACCAGACTGATGAGTTGCCTCGAGAATTGGAACGAGTTCCTTCATCGATCCTATCTTTTTATCGTGGATCAGGATGAATGGATTTTCCATTTCAGTTGACATTTTTTCTGTATCCGTAACAAAATAAGGAGAAATATAACCGCGGTCAAACTGCATACCTTCTACAAGATCTACGTAGGTTTCAGTACCCTTAGCCTCTTCGACAGTTATAACACCTTCTTTGTGAACTTTTTCCATTGCCTCAGCAATGAGTTTGCCAATTTCTGCATCATTGTTGGCAGCAATACGCGCAACCTGTTCAATTTTGCTGTAGTCGTCACCGACTGTTTTTGCCTGCGCTTTGATACTAGCCACAACTTTAAGTACGGCTTTATCGATACCACGTTTTAAATCCATTGGGTTAGCACCGGCAGTTACATTTTTCAAACCAACACTTATGATTGACTGAGCCAATACAGTTGCTGTTGTAGTACCATCACCGGCATCGTCGCTGGTCTTGGAGGCTACTTCCTTAACAAGGTGAGCTCCCATGTTTGCATAAGGATCTGATAATTCAATTTCCTTTGCTACGGATACACCATCCTTTGTAACCTGAGGTGCACCAAATTTCTTTTCAATAATAACATTACGACCCTTTGGTCCTAAAGTTACTTTCACTGCATCAGCAAGCTGGTCAACACCTTTTTTGAGTTTTTCGCGTGCCTCGATATTAAATTTAATTTCTTTAGCCATTTCTAAAATTGTTTAATTAATGAACATTTAACGGGTGAATTAAGCGATAAAAAGAACATCAGACTGGGAAATCAACAAATAGTCATTTCCATCAATAGTCAGTTCAGTTCCTGAATATTTTCCGTAGAAAACGGTATCTCCGGCTTTAACCTCCATTGTTTCATCTTTTTTTGCGATTCCCACAAGGACTACTTTACCTGCAAGGGGTTTTTCTTTCGCTGAGTCAGGTATGATAATACCACCTGCTGTTTTAGTAATAGCTTGCTGCGGCTCAACCAATACTTTGCCGGCAAGGATTTTTCCTTTAAGTTCTGCCATTTCAAATTTTATTTTATAATTAGACAATAAGTTTAATGTTGTACTCACAAACATTACAGAAAATATGCCAAATCGTACAAAGACATATTTTGTCAAGATTATACGTCTGTTTGGCAAAGATGAATTAAATAAACAAATTAACTTATTTGCAATACATTGTATTTCTGCTATTTACCAATATAATCATGCTGACATCAAATACTGCCAAGTTGACATTGTATTAATCTATTGTCAGCTTATAACCAAAATGCCCGGTTCTTCAAAAGAAAAACCGGGCATTTAAACATTAAATCTTTTTCTTAACTCATGAAATAACGAGTTAAACTATATTGTAAGTCACAAAGTGAATATTCTTTATTTCTTTGTTGAATCTCTAACAGATTGCGGGAAGTTAGGAACCTGAGTTGGATCCTGAACATGCTGAATCTGTTCTTCAATCGCAGATTTCTGCATTTCGCCTTTACGGGGAAGAAACGCCGTAGAAGCTATCGAGAGAAAAACAAGTCCGATGGCAAGAATCCAGGTTGCTTTCTCCAGAAAATCTGTAGTGCGCCTAACACCCATTACCTGATTGGAACTTGAGAATGATGAAGCCAGACCACCGCCTTTTGAATTTTGAACTAGAACTAATAACACCAAAAGGGCACAAACAATAAAAATTATAACAATAATAAACGTATACATCGGATTACTTATTAAGCAAATTTGTAACTTCTTCGATTTGTCGCGCAAAATAAGCACTTTTTTCCGGATATTTCAAACTTAATTTTTCAAAAGCAGTAATTGCCTTCTGAAAAAGTCCCTGATTCATATAAATTCTGGCTAACGTTTCGGTAATAAACTCATCTTTCTCACCAGAACTTTCTGAAGGAGGGGTGACCCGTGCCGATATTTCCTGATTTTCAACCTGTCGGACAGAAAATGGAGGGTTATCTTTTATGAATCGCTCTATGAGTTCATCCTTTGGGTCGTGTTTCTTTATTATAGATGACTCTTCTTTTTCAGCCGAAATTTTGTCGCCATTTACAGATCCAATATCCAGTCTGCCTGTCTCTAAGTTATCAAGCGAATAGACAGGGTCAGCCTGATCAAAATTTAACAATTCAAACTGACTGAAATCTCCATCAATCTCAGGGTGGGAAATTATATTGAGAGAATCTTTATGTGTAAGGTCATTATTTGCCAACTCTGAAATCGGAATATCCTCATTTGAAACGAAAGATTTCACGACAATTGGCTGATCAGTTAACAACTCATTTTTTCGCTGCTGAGGATTCAATAATTGGTATAGTTTAGTCCTGTCAGACGAATAAACCGCGGTAGTTTTTAATTGAGCAGAATATCGAAAATTGTTCTCTTTCTGGAGATTAAGCACATAGAGTAGATGCGCAGTCTGAAAATAGGGAAATTCATCTAAAATCTCACGCAATTCTCCCAGAGTTCGTTCATTCAGGTTTGTCGGATCATCCATACAACGCAGAATCTGGTCACGTGTCATCGACATATTATAGGATCATTTATAATTTAACAAAAACAAGTATTACCAGTTTGCAACAGACCTGTTGAATATATCATCTATCAACTGTGTAGTAATAACCTCAATAGCAGCACTTTCCACACTATTAATTGACTGGGTACTCTCCCAGTCATAATATGCTGAAAAAGTTGTATTAAAATCCTGCTGATGATCTTTATTATTAGTAAAGATCACCTTTACAGTAATAGTCAATCGGTTCATTGAAGCGAAATCCTTCCCTGTAGAACCATTCTGCTGTATGGACAAAGGTCTTACATCATAACCTGTAATCTCACCCGAAAATTCAATATCTCCCTGATCCCTGGCCATTGATAAGCCTGTCTCATTTACAAACTTATCTTTCATAGCTTCAGTAAAAACCTGACTTAAAGTAGGATTGACAACTCTTGCGCGATTATTAAAATAATCCACAGAAACGGTCTTAACGGCAGGAGAAATTGAGGCACCGGTAAAGGAATAACCAATTTTACATGAATAAGTCAGGATTGACAGGGCGGACAAAACCAGACCAAGGTAAAGAAATTTAATCATATTTTTCGCCATTGATCATTCTATATTATATTCTTTAATTTTGCGATAAAGTGTTCTCTCAGAAATTCCAAGTTCATTTGCCGCAAGTTTGCGTTTCCCGTTGTGTTTATCAAGTGATTTTCTAATCATCTCAATTTCTTTATCTTCGAGCGAAAGTGACTCTTCAACAAACTCTTCCGTATCCTGTATATTTTCATGTTTCGAACCTTTCAGAATGACGGATGCCGGATACGAAGATTGCGAAGGAGAATATTCGAGATCCGGTTCCCTGTATAACTTTCTGAACAACTGTTCATTTTCATCCTGCATTTTGGTGTTTTGGCCATCAGGCATTAGTTCATGAACCAGCTTTTTTAAATCAGACATATCCTTCTTCATATCAAAGAGGATCTTGTAGAGAATTTCGCGTTCGCTTGCAAAAGTTTTTTCTTCCGACATCCGATCATACAATGCGGGCAATGTTTCAACATGATCGGCTGGTAAATAATGCAATAAATCGGCTGCAGTGATTTCTCTGGAAATTTCAATTATTGATATTTGTTCAGTAATATTTTTTAATTGCCGCACATTACCCGGCCATCTGTAATTAAGCATAACCTTCTGGGCTTCGTCGGTAAGCCGGATAGGCGGCATTTTATATTTTTCGGCAAAATCGGACGCGAACTTTCGAAATAGCAGCAATACATCTTCTGAACGTTCACGTAAAGGAACAACTTTAATAGGCACAGTATTCAAACGGTAGTATAAATCCTCGCGAAATTGCCCTTCCCGGATAGCCTTTGTCAGCTCAACATTAGTAGCTGCAATAACACGGACATTTGTCTTTTGTACCTGTGAGGAACCTACCCGTATAAACTCACCTGACTCAAGTACCCTAAGGAGACGAACCTGAGTAGAAACAGGAAGTTCCCCAATTTCATCAAGAAAAAGTGTTCCTCCGTCAACCATTTCAAAATATCCTTTTCTGTCGGTCAGCGCGCCGGTAAATGAACCTTTTTCATGGCCAAAGAGTTCGGAGTCTATGGTCCCTTCCGGAATTGCACCACAATTTATTGCAATAAACTTCGCATGTTTACGATGGGAGAAACTATGAATAATCTGAGGAAAAGATTCCTTCCCTACCCCACTTTCCCCACTGATCAAAACAGACAAATCTGTAGGAGCTACCTGTATTGCAACCTCTATGGCACGGTTAAGTTCCTGGGCACCGCCAATAATACCAAATCGTTGTTTTACCTCTTGAATATCCATACTTTGAGACACAAAATTTTGGAGTACAAATTTACAATTAATCGCGAAATAAAACCGGGATATCTTTAAGAGACTGAAATTGGATTATTTCGCCTGTCTGATATAAAAATACATCGGATCATGGTAACATTGAACGATCAATCCGTTATTTTTGGTAAATTTTTTATGTTTAAAGTATGAATTTCATTGGAATAATTCCTTCACGCTACCAGTCAACCCGTTTCCCGGGAAAATCTCTCGCCGATATAGGCGGGAAAACGATGATTCAGAGGGTTTACGAACAAGCAAAAAAAGCTATGGATCAGGTTTGGGTAGCAACTGATGACGAAAGAATTGTAAGTGCAGTACAAGCTTTCGGTGGGAATGTTGTCATGACGTCTGTAAATCACAGAAGTGGTACAGACCGTTGTGCAGAGGCCGCACTAAAAGTTGCTGAAATTACGGGCATAAACTACGATGTAGTTGTAAACATTCAGGGTGATGAACCCTTTATGCAGCCGCATGAGGTCGAACTGATCATGGAATGCTTTACTGGCTCGGTTAATACGGAAATCGCCACATTGATACAGCCTATACTAAAGAATGAGGATATTTTTCGTCCTGTAATGGTCAAAGTAATTCTGGATAAAGATTCGAACGCAATCTTTTTCAGCCGTGCACCTATCCCCCATATATTTGGTGTCGATGAATCCGAATGGATTGAAAAATACCCTTTTTACGGGCATGTAGGACTTTATGCCTACAAATTTTCAACTTTACAGGAACTCGCCAAACTTACCGAGGTGCTGGTTGAAAAAGTGGAATCACTCGAACAGCTCCGGTGGCTGGAATACGGATATAAGATTAAAACCAACATTACTGATTCTGATAATTTCGGCATAGATACTCCCGAAGACCTGGCGAAGGTACTGGAGGAAGGAATTGAAAAGTATTATCGTTAGCCTGTTATTTCGGTATGATAGTTCCGTGGCGTAGGTTGCTAACTCCAATGATCTCGCCGATACTTTACTAAATTCTAAAGCAACGACATTCATTTTTTTACCAGAAATTGACTAATGAACTTATTAGAAAAAGGTATTGAAAAAGGACTCATCAGGTTTGATGAAGACCGAAACTTTATAACCTATATTCATCAAAGTAAAAAGCGTAATTACAACAACCCAGAAGAGAAGGTTCAGGCCAGTACTTTACCCCAGGAGCAATTGTTAAATTCATTGTCGAAAGTTTGCCAATCACCCATAAATCAAGGGTTTTAGGTACAAGTTGTGGTAGCGGTGGTTTTCTATTATATGCACTTGATAAAGTAAGGGAACAAGCCAATGAATTTTATGATCCCCAAAAAGAAGAGAAAGACCATTACAAACATTGGCACGACTTTGCCGGGAAGAATTTGTTTGGGATTGAAATAAATGATCAGATTGCCAGAACTGCAAAGATGAATATGATCATTCATGATGACGGGCACACTAACGTAATTGCTTCTGATGGACTTTTAAGTGATTTGGAAATGCAGGCAAATTCAAGAAATAAAGAATTCAGATATAACACGTTTGACTTCATTATTACCAATCCACCTTTTGGCAGTAGCATTAAACTTACCGAAAAGGCTTATATGAACCAGTACAATTTAGCTTTGAAGGAAGCGGATTGGCTTAGTACAACATTAAGCAACAAAGCTACCTTACGTGACAGCCAAAGCACCGAAGTTTTGTTTCTGCGAAAACATAAAGTGAAACAAACAGAAAAGGTATCAGAACAAAAAGCCAGGTTAAAGGAACGGATAAAAACAGAGAGTAAATACATTGCGACGATTTAGAAATGGGAAAAGGACAAGGCAGAGGCTATAAAAAAACTGGAACAAACTGCGAAGAAGGCGACTTCGACAGTAACAAAAACACTTTCAAAAAAAAAATCGCAGAAATTATTCAAGCAGATAAATCCGCAATTCAGGCAGCTTTTACCGACAAAGTCAATTTATTGAAAGAAGAGCTGACCGAAATTGGCGTGGAATTGTCCAAATTTATATCTCATATAAATCTGACTGAAAAGTAAATTATAAAAATCGTTAGTTTACTTTGTTACCAGTAAAGTAAAATATAAAAACTTTTATTTTACTTTAGGACCCTTAAAGTAAAATAACCAAAATTTTATAAATTAATCGAAAATGCTTCCTTCGAATTGGGTCAATTAAATTCGTTTGCCAAATTAGTTCCTAATGTTGATTTATTTATCCACCTGCACATCACCAAAGAGGCTGTTGTATCAAGTAAAATTGAAGGGACTCAGACCCATTTTGACGAAGCATTCCTGCAAATAGAAAATGTAACACCTGAACGGAAAGACGATTGGCAGGAAATACAGAACTATACAGAAGCATTAAATACTGCAATAGAGGAATTAAAAACCTTGCCAATTTCGTCAAGGCTGATCTTAAAAACCCACCAGACCTTGCTTCAAGGGGTCAGGGGCGAGAAGAAAACACCCGGTGAATACCGCAGAAGCCAAAACTGGATTGGAGGCAAAAGCCTTTCTGATGCTGTGTTTATACCCCCGCATCACGAAGATTTAAGCGAATTGATGAGTGATCTGGAAAATTTCATCCATAACGAAAACATAGAGATTCCCTTGCTTATCAAAGCAGCTATTGTTCACTACCAATTCGAAACCATTCACCCTTTTTTAGATGGGAACGGACGTATCGGAAGGTTGATTATTCCTCTCTTTTTGATCGAAAAAAATGTACTGACGAAACCATTGCTATACCTGTCAAGCTATTTCGAAAAAGAGAAAAACCTTTATTACGAAAATCTTACCCGCGTGCGGACTCATAACGATATGACTCAGTGGATCAAATATTTTTTGGTGGGTGTTGCCCAAACGGCCAGACAGTCAGCTGAAACACTAGGGAATATTATTTCGTTGAAAGCTCAACATGAGCAAATTATTCAAACTCAGTTTGGCAAACGGCTAAAATCCGGATTTATACTACACAACTATTTACTCATGCAACCTTTGGTAACAGTAAAAGAGGTGCAAATGGCTTGCAATTTGTCGCCCAAAGCGGCTGGAGACCTTATCAATATTTTTGTTGAAAAACACATGCTACAAGAATATACTGGACAATCCCGAAACCGGATTTTTGCCTACAAACCTTATTTAGATCTCTTTAATGACTAAAACATATACTTTATCACCATCGCTTAATCCTGACAAGGTCTTTATTTTGCAGAAAAGCGAGCTGGAAAAACGGCTTGATCCTTTTTTTTATCAAGAAAAATTCACAACAAACATCTCAGCAATCAAAAGTGGAAAATTTCCAATAAAATATTTGCGAGAAATCATCTCAGGGGATTTAATTAAAGGCTCCTTACCTAAACAAGAAGAAAAAGAAGGTGAAAATTCTGTTATTCAGATAAATTGTATCAATCCAGATGGAACAATTTCACTTTATGACCTACTTAAAGCAAAAGACATTTTCAATATCCAACAGAAACTCGTAAAAGGTGATGTACTTGTCGTTATTACAGGTGCTACAATTGGAAAAATTTCTCAATGGAAATATGACGGTGATTACTTCTTAGGTGGAGACATCGTAAAGTTTCAAACTAATAATCTGGCAGATAACACTTTCATTTTTCATGTCTTAAGATGGATACTTTTGCAAATTGAAATGAAACGAAATATTACCGGAGCTACGAATGGACATTTATCTCCGGAGGATATAAAATGCTTACCCATTCCAACTCCCCCGCTTTCCAAACAAAAAGAGATTGCAGACCATATTACCGCCATCCGTCAGCAGGCGCAACAATTAAAAGAGAAAACCAAAGAGTTATTAGCCATGGCAAGCCTGGAAATTGAAAACATAATTTTAAATTAAAAATCCGGATTCTTTACTAAATTTGTAATGCATCACACGTAAAAACTGCCACCATGTCAACGCCTGAAATTGTTAAAAATGATCCATATCTGCAACCATTTGAACCCGACTTCCTAAGGTGGGAAGAGAAGTTAAGAGTTAAAAAAGATGAGATTCTGCATGACAAGTCACTCGTAGAGTTTGCCTCCGGCCATCTCTTTTTTGGTCTTTTCAGGGAACCCTCCGGATGGATTATCCGGGAATGGGCACCAAATGCAACCGATATCTATTTAATCGGCTCCTTCAATGACTGGCATGAACGGTCGGATTTCAGGTTTACAAATATTGGCAATGGCTGCTGGGAATTACATCTTGCCCAAAGCCGGATAACGCACGGTGATCTCTATGCCCTTTCGGTTTATTGGAATGGGGGTCAGGGTAAAAGGATCCCGGCGTGGACAAGAAGGGCTGTACAGGATGATCACACAAAAATATTTAATGCCCAGGTATGGAGTCCTGAGATTCGTTATGAATGGCAAAACAACAATTTCTTCCGTCAGAATGAGGCTCCAATAATTTACGAAGCCCATATTGGGATGAGCGGGGAGGAACCCAGAGTACATACCTACAATGAATTCAGAACCGATATTCTTCCCAGAATCAAAGCTGGAGGATATAATACAGTTCAGTTAATGGCAATTCCTGAACATCCTTATTACGGAAGTTTTGGATATCATGTTTCCAGCTTTTTTGCAGCCTCTTCCAGATTTGGAACACCTGAGGAGCTAAAACAGCTTATCGACGATGCGCACGGACTGGGGATCTCCGTGATAATGGATATTGTGCACTCGCATGCTGTTAAAAATGTAGTCGAAGGGCTTGGATGTTATGATGGTACACGTTATCAGTTTTTTCATGACGGAGGAAGAGGCGAGCATCCTGCCTGGGATTCCTATTGTTTTAATTATAATAAAAATGAGGTCCTCCATTTTCTCCTTTCAAACATCCGTTTGTGGCTTGAAGAATATAAATTTGATGGTTTTCGATTTGATGGTGTGACGAGTATGCTCTATTTTGATCACGGACTGGGAAAAGCATTCACAAATTATGGTGATTATTTCACGCCAAATATTGATGATGAAGCTATTGTCTATTTCAAACTGGCCAATCAGCTTATTCACGAACTTAACCCAAACGCACTCTCTATTGCTGAGGACATGAGCGGTCTGCCCGGCCTTGCAGCACCTCTATCATCGGGTGGCCTTGGTTTTGATTACCGCATGTCGATGGGAGTTCCTGACTACTGGATCAAACTTATTAAGGAGTTTAAGGATGAAGAGTGGAATGTTGGTCAAATCTTTCATGAACTGACAAGCCGACGTGCCGACGAGAAAGTTGTTAGTTATGCAGAAAGTCACGATCAGGCTATGGTTGGAGATAAAACGATTATTTTCCGGCTCCTTGATAAAGAGATGTATTTCAGCATGCGTAAAGATCAGCCCAACATGGCGGTTGACCGTGGAATTGCACTGCATAAGATGATCCGGCTGTCCACACTTAGCTGTGCAGGGGGAGCGTACCTCAACTTTATGGGTAACGAATTTGGTCATCCGGAGTGGATTGACTTCCCACGTGAAGGGAATGGATGGTCGTACCAGCATGCCCGGCGAATATGGAGCATTGCAGTAAATCCTGAGCTTCGGTTCCACTGGTTACTTGACTTCGACAGAGATATGATTAACCTTATAAAAGATCAAAGACTTCTGGAAGAACCTTACATTCAATGGATCACAGACAATCCACTGGATCAGGTGCTGGCTTATAAACGAAACGATCTGCTTTTTATTTTCAATTTTAATCCCTATAAATCATTCGAAGGATATGGAATACAAATTGAACCTTCGAAATTTAGTATAATCCTTCATACTGACGCTCATGCCTATGGAGGATTTAACCGGATTGATGACAGAATGACCTATTACTCTATTCCGGAGGGTGGACTTGGGTCTACACACTATCTGAAAATATACCTCCCTGCCAGAACAGCCATTGTCTTAAAGAAGCAACCTTACAGGAGTGTTCGTTAATGAGAATATTTACAATTGGTGAAACGACCTATGACATTTTATTTCGCGAAAGCGTCCCTGTGGCTGCACATAGCGGAGGAAGTGCCTATAATTCATCCATTTCATTAGGCAGATGCGGATTGCCTGTAAGTCTGATTTCAACATTTGGCACCGACTCTATCGGAGACCTTTCGTACAAATTTCTAACAGAAAATGGTGTAAACTGCCAATTGATTAAACGGTTTGAAGGAAAATCACGAATTGCACTGGCTTTTTTTGACAGAGACAACAATGCAAAATATTCGTTCTACCCGGCTTCCCAGGATGTATTTCCGGAATATCCCATGCCACAGGAAAATGATATCCTGTTGCTGGGTTCTTCGTTTGCATTGCGGGATAACGGAAGGGATGAACTAATAAATTTTTTGCGACAAGCCAAAGAAAAAGGCTGTATCACAATATATGATCCAAATGCACGGCAATGCCTGACTGAAAATCCTGAGTTACTTCAAAAAATAAGTCAGAATATAGGCCTTGCTACAATTGTAAAAGGTTCTGATGAGGATTTTCGAAATATTTTTGGTGCAGAGAACTGCGATGAAGCCTTGTCAGGAATAATTAAAGAAGGGAATAACATCCTTGTCTATACAAAGGGAGGTAGCGGGGCGGAATTCGTATCTTCAAAATTCAGATTTCACACAAATGCAAAACCGGTAAAGGTTGTAAGCACAATCGGTGCAGGTGATAATTTTTCAGCAGGCCTTGTTTTTGGATTGTATCAAATATTGAGCACCAATAAGAAAATTGACGATTTAACTTCAAACCTTTGGGAGGAGATCATGAACTATGGAACACATTTTGCTTCCGCTGTTTGCGGTTCTTCAGATAACTATATCCCTTTGGAGGATGCTAAATTGCTGAGATCAGATAATATTCTCAGTGAATGAAAGAATGAAGAAAAAAAGTGTGAAATAAAAAAGTCTATCTTAATATTTCATGAAATATAAGTATATCTATCCTTGAAATTATAAATTTTGATTTTAATTTTTCATGGATAAATATGAAAAGTAATGTATGATTTCAAGAAGAATTCTTACCGAGGTTAAAGAATCTTTATGTCGATTTAGAACTTTAGTCAGTTCTTTTTAAACTCAATAATCCTGGCCAGTTTTTGCTGCTTGGATCAGCATCCCCTGAATTGATCCGACACTCATCTGAATCTTTGGCAGGAAGGATTGCATACCACCAGTTGCATCCGTTTAATCTTACTGAAATCCCTGATACAGTTTCACAAATGGATTTATCGATTAAAGGAGGATTTCCAAAGGTTTTATTTGAATAAAAGTTAATTTGGCAAACCGCTGGATGGAAAATTTCATCAGCACCTATCTTAATAGTGATTTACTTCAATTAGGATTGAATGCCTCACCAAAGACATTCTCTGATTTTGACAATTTATCGGGCAATCCAATGATTGGCAGTTCCTGGGAATCGTTTGTTGTAAATCAATTACTGGCTCTGAAAAATGATCAAACCGATCTCTTTTTTTATAGAACCCACCAAGGGGCAGAAGTTAATCTGGTATTTACAAAAGGACTACAAATAATAGCAACAGCAGAAATTAAATAGTCAAATTCGCCGATACTCTCAAAAGGCAGCTACGTCGCTTTTGAAGATTTAAAGGCTCCCATTAACTTTGTCATCACCCCCTCACCGGATGATTTTCTTATCAGTGAGCATGTGTGCGTTTGTTCTCTGAAGACATTTATATTCAGCTATTTAAATACCATGTAATCCGGAATAAAGTTTCAGGATAAATAGATGTGTATCATTCTTGAAATCATGTAAATGCAATAATTATTCAAAAATATTGTAACTTTATAAGATAATAACTTTTGCCATGAAACAGAATCATTTCAATATCGCGGTATTGTTATTCATTTGTGCCTCGGTCTTTTCTCAGAATCCACTACAAAACAGAAAACCCTTCGCTGCAGGAAGGTTTTATCCGGATAATCCTGACGAACTTGAGGCTAAGTTAAAACTGATGTTCTTAAAGTCTGCTCAAAAAAAATTTACCCTAAATCCTTTGGCTATTCTCGTTCCTCATGCCGGATATGTGTATAGCGGCGAAGTTGCTGCCACTGCCTATAACCAAATTGATCCTTACAGCAAATTTGAGCGCATATTTATTATCGGATCCAGTCACACGACTGAATTTACCGGTGCAGCAGTTTACAGTAGTGGCAATTTTGAAACACCACTTGGAACTGTAAAGGTTGACATTGATTTTGCAAAACAATTGGTAAGAAATAACAAGATCCTGATAAATTATCCCGAGGCTCATAAATTTGAACACAGTATTGAGGTGCAGCTACCTTTTTTACAACATCATCTGCACAATGATTTTCAAATTGTTCCAGTTATCGTCGGATCATCTGCAATTGAAACAGCCAGACAACTTGCAGCAATTTTTAAACCATATTTTAATGAGAAGAATTTGTTTATCATCAGCACTGACTTTTCACATTACCCTGAGTATTACGATGCATTAAGGGCAGATCGATTTACTGCAGAGGCCATTAAAACAAATAATGCATCTAATCTGATTGCAGCACTGGATTCAAACAAGAAAAAAAACTTGTCAGGCCTTGCTACAAGTTTATGTGGCTGGAGTTCTGTGCTGACACTACTTTATATGACGGAGCAGAAAAAAGAACTGGATATTGATCTTATTCATTATCAAAATTCTGGCGATTCATCCTACGGAGAAAAGAGCAGGGTTGTTGGTTACTGGGCAATTTCTTTCAATGAGACACAGAAGGAAATTTTAGACCCTGGTATTATACTGACGGGGAAGGATAAAAAGGAATTACTTTCTCTGGCTCGTAGTACAATAACAGCATACATAAAATCCGGAGTAATGCCTGAATTCAATCCGGCTGACTCTTGTTTATCCCTGCAAACCTATGCCGGAGCGTTCGTTACCCTGACAAAAAACAAACGGCTCCGAGGATGCATTGGCCATTTTGATGCTGATCTTCCTCTCTGGAAAGTTATTCAGAAAATGGCGATTGCCTCTGCTACAATGGATAACCGTTTCGGCAGAGTTGGAGAGGATGAAATTCATGCTTTAAAAATTGAGATCTCGGTTCTGACACCAATGAAGCGAATCAGATCAATCGATGAATTTATTCCCGGGAAACACGGGATTTATATCAAAAAAGGTCGCCTTTCGGGGACTTTTCTTCCCCAGGTTGCCTTACAAACTGGCTGGAGCAAGGAGGAATTTCTGGGGCATTGTTCACAGGATAAAGCTGGAATTGGCTGGGACGGATGGAAAACAGCAGAACTTTACACTTATGAGGCCTTGATTTTCGGAGAGCAGGAGGTGAAAGATGAAAACAATTCTGGAAATAAATAAGCGAAAAACTGAAGGAAACAGGGAGGGATTATTTTGGTCAATTGTTCCCGGTGGAGTGAAATGTCATATTTGTCCAAACGAATGTGTTATTGGTGAGGGAAATACCGGAATATGTCACAACCGTATCAATCGTGACGGGAAGTTATACACAATCGCCTATGGGAATCCGTGTGCGATAAATATGGATCCGATAGAGAAAAAGCCTTTAAATCATTTCTTACCCGGTTCCAGAGCGTTTTCTGTGGCAGCGGCCGGATGTAATCTTTCTTGTAAGAACTGTCAGAACTGGAATATTTCGCAGAAGAGTCCCATGGACACGCTGAATTATGACCTGACGCCAGAGAAACTCGTTGAAAATGCAATTGCCGGCAAATGTAGCTCGGTTGCCTATACCTATACAGAGCCTCTAACAAGCTATGAATACACTTTTGATTCGGCTATTCTTGCACGAAAGCATGGTTTAAAAAATGTGCTTGTAACGGCTGGCTTTATCAATCAATTACCTCTCAGTCACCTGTGTCAGTATATTGATGCTGCAAATGTCGATCTCAAATCCTTTAACAATGATATCTATTTAAAACTTAGTCGTGGAACCCTGGACCCTGTATTGTGCACGTTGAAAATTATGGCTGAAATGAAGGTCTGGCTCGAAATTACAAATCTGATAATTCCTGGCTGGACTGATGATCCCGACCTGATAAAAAAGATGTGTAACTGGTTAGCCGAAAATGGTCTGGCAGGTTCACCCCTACATTTCAGCCGCTTTCACCCTGCTCATAAACTTTCATACACTAAGTCCACGCCGATTGAAAGTCTGTTAAAAGCAAAGGAAATTGCGCAGTTGGAGGGGATTAAATATGTCTATATTGGAAATGTATCTGGTATTGAAGAAGCGAATACATTTTGCCCTAAATGCAAAGATTTACTTATCCAAAGAATTGGATTTTCTGTAGTTCAAAATAAACTTGTAAAGGGGCATTGTTTAAATTGCAGGGAGAAAATTGAGGGAATCTGGGAATAATATTTCAATTGCGGACATCCTTGATTTCCGATTTTTGAAGCGCCATACCCTTTAAAGCTTTTATTAATTGTATTCTTTGCGTCCGGGAGATTCCCGACAGGCTCACCCAGGGGTAATCAGCAATACCCATTTTTACTCTGACAGTCAGTCTGACCTCGTATTTCAATCCGAAAAAATAGCTGCGAATATCAACCCTTCGTAACTGATTGACAGGAAATTCTATTAATTTAAACATTCTGTCAACAGCAAAAATAGAATAATACCTAAGAGTTAATTTCTCCTTGACTACTGAAATTCTGATATAATGAAAATTCAGTATGGCAATAAATAATATTGTCAGAAGGAACAATCCGGCCATTATTACGGCTCCGGTAAAAAAACTTAAAAAGATAAGAACCGAGACTGTAAAAAGCCAGCTTGATCCTAACACCAAAAATACAATCCTAAGCTTCTTTACTAATTGTGCATTACTGAAATCCATAGACAAATTTATAAAATAGGCAGACCGTGAATTAATTGGAATCCAAGATAACAAAATATTTTAACTTTGTCCAATAAATACATTAAAATGAACAATTATCCTGAATATAATGCATCCATTATTGTAACAGACAACCTCGAAGAAGAGCTGGGAAAGATCATATCTCACTATCCTCAGGATAAAATATTTTTGGTAACAGAAGATAATTGTGAGCTGCAATGCATTTCGTTAATCATCAATACTCCTGGTTTTGCCAATTTCAAAAAGGTTGTTTTGCCAGCAGGAGAAGAGAACAAGAAACTATCATCCGTCGAGAAGATCTGGCTCTTTCTGAGTCAGAACGGAGCAGACCGGAAATCGCTGGTTGTCAATTTGGGTGGTGGAATGCTTACTGATCTGGGAAGTTTTGCAGCCTCTACAATCAAGCGGGGAATGGATTTTGTGAATATTCCAACTACGCTCCTGGCACAGGTTGATGCTTCGGTTGGAGGGAAAACAGGTTTTAACTTCAATGGACTCAAGAATGAAATTGGCGTGATTAATCAGCCAGTTAGTGTATTGATTGATACACGTTTCCTTCGGACTATTGACAAACCAAACCTGGTTTCCGGATATGCTGAAATGATTAAGCACGGTTTAATTAATTCGAAGGACCATCTTGATGAGGTTCGTAAGTTCGACCTGAACAATCCTGATTACGATTCCCTTCGCGGAATTATTGCCCGTTCGGTAGCCATTAAAGATTCATTTGTGTTCAAGGATCCATTTGAAAAGAATATCAGGAAGGCGCTTAATTTTGGGCATACAATAGGACATGCATTCGAAAGTTTTGCATTGGAATCCGAAAATCCTCTCCTGCATGGGTATGCGGTTGCTTTTGGAATGATAGCAGAACTTTATCTGTCGCATAAAGTTTGTAATCTGCCGCTAGCTATAGTCGCTGACCTTTCAAATTGGCTTTTTGATATTTACGGGCATTTTGCACCCGAAGAAAATCAGTTTGAAAAACTCTTTGGTCTCATGACACACGATAAGAAAAATGAAGGTGCGCGGATTAATTTTACTCTTATCCCAGCTATTGGTGAAGTAGCCATCAACCAAAACTGTGATAAGAACCTGGTCTTTGAAGCCTTGGATTTTATCAGAAATTTCAATCGCTAGAATTTATTATGCAATATAATATTACAAAAGCCAATAAAATGTTGAGGGGAGAAATAAATCTTCCTGCTTCCAAAAGCATAAGCAACAGGATTTTGATTATTAATGCATTGGCATATTCTCCATTTTTGATTGAAAATCTATCGGATAGTGATGACACACGAGTTATGGAAGAAGTTCTGAACTCAAATACAAATACATTTGATATTGGTCATGCCGGAACTGCAATGCGTTTTTTAACAGCTTTTTTATCAAAAATCGCTGGTGAATGGACTATTACGGGATCTGAAAGGATGCAAAACCGGCCCATAGGAATTCTGGTGGATGCTTTGAGAATGATGGGAGCGTCAATTAAATATTCGGGCAAGGAAGGATTTCCACCCTTAAAGATTTTTGGGACTTCACTAAAAGGAGATGTTATTGAAATGGACGGCAGTGTAAGCAGCCAATATATCTCTGCTTTACTGATGATTGCACCCACTATTGAGGGAGGAATGACCCTAAAACTGTTGAATAAAATCACATCAAAGCCTTATATAGACCTTACCCTTCAATTAATGGAGGAGTTTGGAATTCACCATACCTGGATTGCTAACGAGATTAAGATTGAGGAACAGAACTATAAACCCAAAAAATTTACTGTTGAAGCAGACTGGTCAGGAGCCTCGTACTGGTATGCGATGGCTGCCCTCTCTGATGATTGTGATCTGCTTTTGAAGGGGTTGCGTTTGAATAGTCTTCAAGGTGACAGTTCTCAGGCCATTTGGTTTGAGAAATATTTTGGTGTCTTATCCATCCAGGAAGGCAATGATGTTCGTTTATCAAGGGTTACTAAAAATACAGTAAAGCTGATTGAAATTGACTTTATTGAGAATCCGGATATTGCTCAGACCTTTGCTGTACTGGCTGTTTGCAAAAATATACCTTTCAATTTCAGCGGATTACAAACATTGAAAATCAAGGAAACCGATCGTATAGCGGCCTTGCAATGTGAACTTTTAAAATTTGGTGCAATTTTAACTGAACCAAATCAGGGAGAACTGGCGTGGGATGGGAAGGTTGATGAGAGTATTGTAAATGATCCACCTGTAGTTAAAACCTATCATGACCACAGGATGGCTCTTGCTTTTGCGACTACCGCGATGAAAATTCCTAAAATAAGTATAGAAGATCCTTTTGTTATTTCCAAATCCTATCCGCGATTCTGGGAAGATCTGTTAAAAACGGGATTTAAGTTAGAGGCTCAGGATATTTAAATTCTTGATTTATTGGACTACTGGCAGATTTCAGCCATTGGAAATATTGATCTTTTGATTATCTTTGTTTTTCATCTGGTCAATTTATGTCGATTCAGAATCTTATCCCAAAAGAATTTATCCAGTTCCTTTTGGTGCTTGTCTTTTCATTACTCATTGGTCTTGAGCAACGACGGCATCATATAGCAGAAAAAGAATCACAATTGTTCGGCACAGACCGGACTTTCACATTTATTGGTTTATTTGGATATGTCTTGTACCTGGCCGATCCTAAATCGTACCTGCCTTATTTGGTGGGTCTTGTAATTACCGGATTGCTCTTAGGTATTCAATATTGGCATAAGATCCTGCAATACAGCTATTATGGATTAACCAGCTCTGTTTTAGCGTTGCTGACTTATTGTCTGCCGATATTGGTTATCACTCAACCTGTATGGCTTTTGCTCTCTTTTGTTGTTGTTATTCTGATTTTAACAGAACTCAAAGGGGATTTGATTTCGATCTCACAAAAGGCTTCAGAAGAAGAGTTTATAACCCTGGCTAAATTTATTGCATTTACGGGTGTCATATTACCCCTTTTACCCGATCAGCCAGTTTCAGATTTAGTTCCCGTTTCCCCATACCATTTATGGCTTGCTGTTGTTGTAGTATCAGGAATTTCATATATCAGTTACTTATTAAAAAAATTTGTCTTTCCTGAGTCAGGCATTATGTTAACAGGGATCCTGGGAGGATTATACAGCAGTACAACAACTACAGTAATCATAGCCCGAAACGAAAAAGAAGGGAATGCCGGTGTAAAAGCGGTATCAGCCATCATGCTGGCAAATGGGATGATGTACCTCCGTATTTTAATACTGGCATATCTTTTTAAACCGTCTATTGCATCGGCCCTGGCAATACCGTTTATATTGCTTTTTGCATTATGCTGGATACTTGCAAGGTTTTCGAAGAGCAAAAAGTTAAATGTACCAGTGGCCACACAAACGTTGGCCGGTCATAAAAATCCATTGGAGTTTAAGACAGCTCTGCTCTTTGGTCTATTGTTTGTATTGTTTGCAATGATAACCGATTATGTGATGAGAATCTATGGGAATGCCGGAGTAACCTCACTTGCCTTCGTAGTTGGAATAACGGATATTGACCCTTTTCTGCTTAATCTGCTTCAACACAAGGAAGGAATCGGTGAAACAACAATTGCACTTGCAGTGATTAATGCTACCAACAGCAACAACTTATTGAAAATGATCTATGCAATCTCGCTTGGCAGCAAGGAGATACGAAAGAATCTAATCTTGAATTTTTCGATCCTGATTTTACTCGGGATTGGTGCATCTGTTTTATTTTTCTGTTTATAAGAAAGTTTAATTCGAACAAAGATTTCTAAGTTTATAGAACTAACCATATTCTGCTTTATTAGAAATTTATTTTTCTGAATAATAATAAGGCTGTCAATAAATGATGATAAAAATTAAATACATATTGATTTTTTTTGCTCAGTTCGTCACATTATTGGCAATGTGTCAGAATCAGCAGGTCAGTTTTGAAAGAATTGGTACAAAAGAGGGATTATCGGATCCAAATCCATTGTGTATTATGCAGGATACACATAGTTTTATCTGGGTTGGAACAGAGAATGGATTAAACCGTTTTGACGGTCACCATTTCAGGGTTTTCTTTAATGATTTATCAGATTCCGGAAGTTTAAGCAATAATTATGTCAAAAATCTCTTTGAAGATCAACAGGGGAATATCTGGATAGCCACACATGGAGGAGGATTGAATAAATTCGACAGAAAAACAAACCGTTTTAAACGTTATTTACATGATCCAAAGAATCCGAACAGCCTGTCAGATAATACAATTAACAAAATAATTACTGACAATAAAGGCAAATTATGGATTGCTACGAGTGAGGGCGTCAATGTATTCGACCCTGAGACCAGCAGGTTTCATGGTTTTTTTCATAAATCAGATAAACCCAATAGTCTGAGCGACAATAATGTAACCACCGCTTTTGCAGATTCAAGAGGCAACCTTTGGTTTGGCACATTAAACGGAGGATTGAATCGATATTCGTTCAAGGATTCTGTTTTTACTTCCTACCAAAATGATCCTAAAAACAAAAAATCAATTTCCGGGAATACAATTTCTGCCATTTTTGAAGACACAAGGCACCGTCTTTGGATTGGTACAACAGGTAACGGGATCAATCTTTATGATTATGAATCCGGTGATTTTACAGTCTTCAAAAATAATTCAGACATCAATTCGCTATCTAACAATAATATACAATCAATAAATGAGGATAATGACAAGAATCTCTGGATTGGGACTGAGAATGGCGGCATAAACATTTATGACAGTAAATTAAATAAATTCAGGGCAATTCTGCATGATGAAATTGATGACAACAGTTTAACCTCTAACTCCGCTGATGTAATTACAAAGGATAAGGATGGAAATATGTGGGTTGGATTATTCTCAGGTGGGGTTTGTCTGCACAAGAAGAGTAGTGAGATTTTTAGTCATTTCAGACATAATGCCACTCCTGGAAGCCTTTCTAACAACTTTGTTCTTAGCATATTGGAAGATCATAATGGTGATTTGTGGATCGGAACTGACGGCGGTGGCTTAAATCGTATCGACAAAAAGACAGGGCTTTCAACCATTTTTAAGCATAATTCATCCGGAAACAGTATTAGCGGTGATTACATTATTTCGCTGGCAGAAGATGAAAATAATAATATCTGGATCGGGACCTGGGGTGACGGACTGTGTAAGTATAATACTAAATCACATATATTTAAAAGCTTCAAACATTCAGACAATTCTGATTCGGGATTTACAAGTAACAATATCTATGATATCACGATCGCCAAAAATGGTAAAATACTCATCGGAACACACGGTGGCGGTTTAATTATTCTTGATGACAAATCAAATCAATTTTCCAGTTTCAGGAATATAAAAAATGATGTAACAAGTTTGAGTAGTGATGAGATCAGTGATATTTTAGAAGATAAATCGGGGAATTTATGGATTGGAACCTTTGATGGCGGAATTGATTTGTATGAACCAAATTCAAGAAGTTTTATTCGATTTAACAAGGAAAACAAGAACCTTGACTGTAATTCGATCCATCACTTTCTAGAAGCCAAATCAGGAATAATCTACGCAGGTACCTTAAGTGGCGGCTTGAATTACTACAACGCATCGGAGCATCTATTTATGCCGGTTAAGAGTAATAACGATTTTCCCAGTCAATGTATTTATGCCTGTCTGGAGGATAAGGAAGGGAATATCTGGGTAAGTTCCAATAAAGGAATATCATGTTATAATCCAAATAATCAAGCAATAAGAAATTTCTCATCCGAAGATGGTTTGCAAGGGGAAATTTTTAAGCCCCACTCTGCCTTCGCTGGAATTTCAGGTACGCTTTATTTTGGAGGCATCAATGGATTTAACTCATTCTCGCCAGACAAGATTAAAAATGAACACTATAGTCCCTCTATTGTACTGACGGAATTTCAAATATTTAACAGAAGTGTGCCAATTTCAACAGGAATTAATGATAAATCACCTCTTGCACATGATATTTCGGAAACAAAGTCAATGACATTGTCCTATAAGTCTTCCGTAATCACCTTTGGTTTTGCTGCTCTAGATTTTGCAGCTCATGAAAATAAAGTATATGCCTATAAATTAATTGGTTTTGATAAGGACTGGAATGTTATTGCCAGCCAAAACTCAGCCACCTATACAAATCTTGATCCCGGAGAATACAGTTTATATGTTAAATGCAAGAGCAGATCAGGTGAATGGTCTCCTGAAATTCATACAATTAAATTGATCATAACTCCACCATTTTGGCTTACCTGGTGGTTTAAAATTTTCTCCTTCTTCTCATTTTTCGTGATATTGTATGCCATTTATAAAATTCGTACAAAATCAATGAATATTAAAAGGCTCACCCTGGAAAAGATGGTAAATGAGCGGACTGCTCAAATTGCCCATCAGGCTGAAGAGCTTAAAGAGTTGAATACTGAATTAAAAAAACAGTCAGAAGAACTGCGGGAACAAAAGATGCTTGAAAATAGGGCGAGACAGGAAGCAGAAGCAGCGAATAATGCCAAGAGTACCTTTCTGGCCACAATGAGCCACGAAATACGAACACCGATGAATGGTGTAATCGGAATGGCTTCTCTTTTGAGTGAAACTAATTTAACTCCTGAACAACGTGATTATAGCGATACTATCCTGACTTGTGGAGAAAATCTTATCTCAGTAATCGATGATATTCTTGACTTCTCAAAAATTGAATCAGGAAACATGGAACTAGAGGAAGCTCAGTTTGATTTACTTAGATGTGTAGAAGAGGTTATGGATCTCTTCACCCAAAAAACAACAAGCAAAGGACTTGAACTGATTTATTATATAGGGAAAGATGTACCTGATCTTATTACAGGCGATCAACTTAGGTTAAAACAGGTTTTAATCAACCTGATTAATAATGCCATAAAATTTACTGTCAAAGGCGAAGTTTACCTAAACGTCTCACTTCAATCAAAATCTGTTATTACAGATGAGGTTGAGCTTAAATTTCAGGTTAGTGATACAGGGATCGGAATTCCGGAAGATAAGGCAGGCAGCCTGTTCGATGCTTTTACCCAGGTTGATCCTTCCACAACGCGCAGATATGGCGGAACAGGCCTGGGTCTTGCGATATGTGACAGACTAACAAAACTAATGGGAGGAACTATAGCTGTTAAAAGCCAGCCCAATGTTGGATCGACATTCACATTTACTATTAAATGCTTGATAGGGAAAGACTTAAAACTAAATTCACTCGAAAAGGAATTAATTTTGCCAACAGGAAAGAAAGTCTTGATAATTGGTGAGACTCATAATACCCTCAAAAATCTTAAGACTCTGCTTGAAGACCTTAAACACTCAGCCTGTTTGGCCTCGTCAGCGACAGAGGCTCTGGAAGTATTAAAGAATACAGGTCCCTTGGAAACATTTGACCTCGTAATAGCGGAGAAGCAAATTCCGGATATGGACATTTACAGGTTGGCCGAGGCAATAAAAAATCTGGAAAAGTCGCCCAGGATAATTCTAATAAGTCATGTTGGAGATGGAGACGTCAAAAATATAAGCGAAATTTTTGCAGGAGTACTTACCAAACCCATAAAAAAAAGTAAATTGGTAAGTCTTGTAACCAAGATTTTTGAAGATCCACGCAATGTAGAACCTCAGGAAATTAAACAAAATCCTTTACTACACGAGTCATTTGCAAAACAATATCCTCTGAATATTCTAATAGCTGAAGACAATTTAATTAATCAGAAACTTATACAGGGAACTCTCCACAAACTTGGTTATAGCATTACAATTGCAGACAATGGTATACAGGTGCTTCAGGCTTTAAAAATGCAAGATTTCAACTTGATTTTAATGGATATACAGATGCCGGAAATGGATGGTTACGAGGCAACAAAAATCATCCGAAATATGTCATTTAAGAAAAAACCCTATATAGTAGCATTAACTGCAAATGCTATGCCGGGAGACAGGGAGGAATGCCTGAGAATCGGAATGGATAATTATTTAAGCAAACCTATGCGGCTTACCGAGATAGTTAATATTCTAATGGGTGTCTTTGAAAACATCAGTAAAGAAAAATAAATTTACTGAATCAAATAGTCATCTAAAATTCACGAACTATATCAATGCTTTCTTATAATGTGCATATTTTTAAAGATATAGATAATGTTCAGTAATGTATATTTATTTACCATTTTGTTAATTTTTATAATCGTGTAAATATTCTATTTCAAAAGGATAATATTTGTAAATATTCTATACCTTTGGGACATTGTTTCGGGATTATTTAAACAGTAAGAATATCAGTTTAAATAGGAAGACCGGGTTTATTTTTCTGAACAATGATTCAAAATAAAGCTATACTATGTTTTCAGCACCAGAGAAGGTTCATCAGGCAACATTTAATTCGGGAAGTGAATTGGTAGACACAACTTTTGCAGAGCGGTATCCATTGGACATACTCATTGCTGAGGATAATTTTGTTAATCAGAAGTTGATAGAAAGGATCCTGATAAGATTAGGCTACAGGACTGAAACTGTTTCTGACGGTGCACAAGCAGTGAATTCAATTGGCAAATCAAATTATAATGTGATTTTGATGGACGTCAGAATGCCTGAAATGGATGGGCTTGAGGCAACCAGAATGATCCGTAAAATGGCCATAAAGCAACCTTACATAATTGCAATGACGGCAAATGTAATGACAAGTGACCGTGAAGAATGTGTACAATATGGCATGAATAATTATATCCCAAAGCCGATCTGCATGGATGAAGTAATAAGTAAACTCAAAATTGCAGCAGAATACTGTTCGAAAGAATGAAAATTGGGTACAACTCCCTCCTTTTATACCATACAATTAAACAACCTTGCGGAGCGAGGTGCAAAATTCTGAAATACCGGTATTCATTTTCCCGGTTTTAGGGTCGTTTTATTACCTTCTTAACTGTAGTTTCACCATTAACATTTTGTACCTGAACCAGGTAGGTTCCAGATTGAAGGTCTCCAATATAGATATTATTTTCAGCACCCTGAACATTCGAAAGGCGGGATTCCCTGACTTTAACGCCAGTTACAGAGTAAATGGATAACCATTGAGATCCTGTAACCGATATAACCTTCAAATTGTCAGTCGCCGGATTTGGGCTAATTAGTAAGTCTTTCTGATTTTTAATCAACGGCACTGCGGTTACAATATTTCCAATGTTCTGCGTCGAATAAAGCCTGTATTCACCCGCTGCAAGCGCCAAAGCCTGTGATGTTGAAGTTATGTTGATCGTTTTCTGTCCAAAATAATCATACCACGTGCCAGTCTTTTGAAAATCGATAATAGGATTGGCATTTAACACGCCAAAATTTCCGACTATCAAAACATTTTCTCCATTAAGATTTAATTTAATCCATTTAATATCAGTCCCTAATGAGGTTGTAAAATCTGTTGTTGAAAAAATCGGATAACCTTTTTTCAACTTAAAAAGCTGCGAGAATATTTTATTTAATTGGGCCCTACCAGCATCATCCTTATATTCCCAGTGGATTGGTTTTTCGCCAACACGACCATTTACGTTGATTGAAATATCGTAACCAAGTTCTTCAAACTGCCAGATCATCTTGGGGCCAGGAACAGGGATAAAGAGTGCCGCGGTAAGTGCAGCACGATTTAAGGCTACCGGGAGGCTTCTAATGTCATAGGTGCCGGATGAATTTCCATAATTCTCACATTGAAACATTATCCTCTCCTCGTCGTGGCTTTCCATATATCCCAGTTGACCGGGTTTAGCCCATCCAAGATATTGATAGGATGAGGAAGTGAAGTCAGATTTGCCGGAGTCATTGAATCCCATCGCAGCCTGGGAGGCATTATAATTAAAGTTTCCCCAAAGCAGAATTCCTTTTTCAAAATTTGCCAGAACAGTTTGTTCCGAATTATCGGCAAAATGTTCGAAAATAACCATCGTGCCGGGTTTTCGCAGCCAAATCTGATGTGCCATTCGTTCAAGGTTATCTACTCTTGCCTGATCGTAACTTCCACCCCAGTCATTCGGGTCAGGTCTTGGGGTATTTGAGAATCCTTTAGTAAAGTCAAAGCGAAACCCGTCAATCTTATACTGGCTCATCCAGAACGAGTTGATACTGTCGACAAGCTGTCGTGTAGCTTCGCTGTCGTGATTGAAATCATATCCCCATTGCAAGGAAGGATTTGCAAAATTGCTCTTCTGATTATACCATGGGTTCTGAGAAGTAGGCCCTGATCCGCTAAAATAAAGCTGAACGAAGGGGCTTTGGCCGTAGGAATGGTTTAGGACTAAATCCAGGACAGTCGCAATACCTCTTTTATGACATTCATCTACAAGCAATTTAAGATCATTCTTGGGTCCATAGTATTTATCCGGAGCAAAATAAAAGGATGGATTATACCCCCAGCTGGAGTTGCCTTCAAATTCATTGACCGGCATTAATTCAAGCACATTGACCCCTAATGATTTCAAATAATCAAGATGGCTAGTTACTCCTGCAAAGGAATGAAGAGCGTCAAAGTCCCTGACATGGCATTCATAGACAACCATTGTGTCAGGATTTGTAGGGCTGTAATTTGCCACCTGCCAGGCATAAGGCTGCTGGTTTGTTTGGAGGACACTTGTTATGCCCTCAGTTTTCCCTGCAGGATAAGGGATTAATCCGGGATAAGTGGCAGCTGCGATGTATTTATCATTATCAGGATCAGAAGTTTTTTCGGTGTAAGGGTCAGCAATCTTAAGTGTACCATCCACAAGGTATTGAAAAGGATATTCTTTGCCAGGTGTGAGATTGGTAATGTCCAGCCAAAAATAATCACCGTCTTTGTTCATCCTTGAAGTAGAAGAAGGCGTCCAGTTGTTAAAATCGCCAATAACATGAACTGTCGATTTATAGGGTGCCCATAACACAAGTCTTGCCGTTTGTGCATCGACATAGTTGATTCCTTTCTTTGCTCCTGCAGGACGAGGCAGTGTAACCTGAGAACCTAAAACATTAATAAACACAGAATCTGCTACTACTGCGGATCCGTTTGTGGCAGTAACTTTTAACCAGTAATCACCCGGTTGAGATGAGTTAAAGGGGTAGGAAATCTGTGTTCCTCCAGGTACCATTGCCACCTGAGCATTATTCTGGAATAAACGAATATCGGCTGTTGAACTTGTGGAAGCCTGTAATTGCAAAGCAGTACCAACTGAAAGTAATGTGTTGTGTGTTGGATTTGTAAACGCTACATTGAGCCCTGAATGATACACATCGACCATAATATCGTTACCGCCGGCTCCTCTGCCTGTTACAGTCTGATCTGCACTACGGAATACAAATGCGATCTTCATTATGGTTTCACTTGCAGGAACACCATAAAAGCTCCGGATATCGGGTGAAATATTAAGGGTATACGTATTTGGTGCCGTGCGTGTAAGTTTTGCAGCGGGAACATTTGTGGTCCAGGTTGCAATCACATATTTCCAGTCACCCGGACCGGTACTTAAGTTAGTTATAACTCCGGTATGAGCATAAACATCACCAGTATAGTCCTTTAATCCCGCATCACCCTGAGTGGCATCAAAAGTGATTGTTACCGGGAGATTTTCTATTGGCAAGGCAGGATTGGAACTCACTTGCGCGAAGCCGGGTTGAAAAGCGGCAAGCAAACTAACTAACAGGTAGATTCGACGTAACATACTGGTTGGGAGTTTATCATATCACAAAAGTCCTACTACTAAGACCGAAATTCTGATATAAAGATAATGCAGTAAAAATTAAAAACTGCTGTTAAAAATAAAAAAAAGGCTTATCCCCCCGAAACAAGTGGATAAGCCTTCATATTCATAATAAATTAATTTTTCGTTACAGTAGCCGTAAGAGCAACCGGATCGAAAGTAATTGTATAGTTACCGGCTGTAGCGACAGCAATATTATCACCACCAGGTGATAGCGCGTTAAGGGCACCACCATAGTTAATATCCCAGCCATCATTAGCCCTGAATTTGAATGATCCAACAGTAAGATTTAGTGTCAGACTAAAAGCATGGATTCCATCATTCCATCCCATATTGGTATCTGTACTCCAACCTCCCGGAGTGGCATCACCGATCAGGCCCCATCTGTTTGCACTATATGTATAGGCGTTTGGATGACTTAAATCGAGTGTCACAGCGTAATCAGATTCAACGGCAACCGGAATATTTGCTGCACCTGCACCTAGTTTTCCATCAGCAGCATCACTACCATAGTTTACACTCCAATCGGAAGTTCCCCTGAATTTGAAAGAACCTGTACTTACAAGGTGAATTGGAAGGAAGAAAGTTTTCTTAGCCGGATTATAAGTCATGTTAGTCTGAGAACCCCATCCTCCAGGAGTGGCATCACCGATAAGACCCCAGGTAGTAGCAACTGCCGTGTAGGTCATAGTTGTTGAATTGGCATTGATTTTATAATAGCCTGCAGGAGAATTAAAGTTCCCGCCATTGCCATCGAGTTTTCCGGCACCACCATCACCATAGTTAGGTCCGTTCCAATTGGGCTGAGTTGCAAATTTCCACTGGTTTGAGGCATTTGCCAAATAAACATACCCTTCAAGCTTATCACCTGCTGATATTGTACTAATCACCTGAGGTGACTTGTCCGGAGACCAGTTTGCCAATCCTGAACCAGGATAACTTGCTTCAACATAATCACCAGGAATATTCCAGGTAAGGATGTCCGCAAGAGTTTTGATTACAACATCGGCACCATAAGCAGTTCCGGCACTGTTTGTCGCATAAGCCCGTACGTGGTAAGTAGTGTTACTTGTAAGACCTGCAAGAGTGGTTACAAATATACCGCTGCCTGTTCCACCGTCAATTTTGGAATCTGAGGTAGTCGGATTTGCAGATGCTCCCCATGCAAGGCCTCTGGCTGATATAGTGCCGCCGCCATCATAAGTTACTGTACCTCCGGAAACTGCAGTTCCTTTAGTAACTGCTGTACCTGCTGAGGTTGTAACAACCGGCATATCCACTAAGGTTGTAAAACTTACTTCAGGTCCGTATCCGGTACCTGCTGAGTTTGTAGCATATGAACGAACATAATAGGTCTTGTTTCCTTTTAATGCAGTAAGAGAACTGGCAAAAGGAGCAATACCGTCACCGTCAGAAGTTTTAGTGCCTGAAATTACGGGATGAAGGTTAAGTCCATAAACGATTCCCTTGGCAGTTACTGCAGCACCACCTGAGTTTGTAACAGCACCGCCACTGGTAGCTGAATTACCAGTAATTGCAATAATCGGTGCTGTTGTAAGGGTAGGAACTACAGGTAATGTAGTAAACGTAACTTCTTCACCATAGAGAACGTTTCCTCCGCTTATAGCATAAGCACGTGCATAATAAACAGTTGCATAGGCAAGACCACCAACTTTTACTTTAAAAGTGGCTCCTGAGACCGTACCGGCAAATTTGATTTTGTTATTAGCGACAGTTGGAGCTGTAGCGGTGTTATATACTACACCCTCTTCAGAAAGTCCGGATCCTGCTGCAACGACAAATCCAATGATAGTTGCAGAGTCAGATCTTACGTTTAGCAACTGAGAAGTGGAAATCTTTGGAGATAGTCTCACTTCCGACAAATCCTTTGTACAAGCTCCCAGGAACATGGTTGCAATAACAAGGACGGCCAATATTCTGTTTAATGTTTTTCTTTTCATGAGCAAATATTTTATGACATTTAATTAGTTGGAGTAAAAACTGCCTTCAACGGAGAAGTTTCCAGATATAGTTTAATATTATACTTACCTGGTGCAATGTTGTCTATATTCTGGCTGTCAGTCTTACCATCATTTTGGTAAAGATTATTCAGATCATGACCGGCAGGATTGTAAGCAACGTTTACTGCAGCCCAACTGTTATGAGTACGGAATTTAATACCACCTGCTGTAACAGTCTTAGTAATATTCCAGGTATGATCAGTAAAGTTCCAGATCATTTTGGTATCATCGCTCCATCCACCAACAGCATCGCCAATAATTCCAATAGTAACATCTGCGACCTTCATGATCATTTTTCCTGTATTAATATCAGCAGTTACGTTATAGGCTCCTGCAGGTAGCGCGATAGCAGGTCCGTTTTCTGTTAAAGGACAAGTTACATCTGCGAGAACACCACCATATTTTTTGCCATCGTCATTGTTTGTAAGCTGGAAGGGTGTACCATCTGTGTAGATCCAGCCAACATAAACTTTATTATCGGCGGCAGAAACAACTCCCTGTAATTTTCCAGCTGCAGTAAGGGCAAGTGTAGGTGGTCCATAAGTAGTAACATCCGCAGATTTTACGGCAGAGCTATATACATACGAGCCGGTACCACTGCTTAAAGACAATACAGATCTGATCCGGAAATCAAGTGAAGTAACCTGGTCAGCTGGAAATTTCTTCAATAAAATACCATCGAGGTCGGCAACCGAAATTTTCAGTGAAAGGTCCTGCTTATCGCTGGCAATTGCAATTGGATCTGCAAAACCGGAACCTTTAGCACATGCCTCAAGAAAATAGGTTGTAGATGCCTTGAAGCCAGGATTTACAGGAGTGCCAACAAATGTCAGCATATTTGTTCCATTGGCTCTTTTAAGTGTCAGATCAGGAACTGTCTGAAGAATCGGAGCAACTGGGGAGTCGGAAAGAATAGCCCTTGTCTCATCCTTTTTACAAGAAAACAAAAGTCCGATCAACCCAATGAAAGTTAAATATATAAATATTTTCTTATTCATTTCGCAAAAGTTTTAAAATTAATAACCAGTATTTTGTTTCAAGGTTGGATTAGCACCCAAATCATTTGATGGGATTGGGTACAGGTCGCGGTAACTATCGGTAACTGCACCTGCTGCTACTTTACCTTTCCATGGCCATAGGTATGAGCCGGAAGTAAATTGTCCGAAACGGACAAGGTCTGTTCTGCGATGACCTTCCCAGTAAAGTTCGCGGGAGCGTTCGTCGAGGATAAAAGGAAGGTCGTAAGATGCAACCCGTCCGCTTGTGTTCCCGTAAGCCCTGTCGCGTAAAGCATTAATATATCCTAAAGCTGTAGCATCATTGGCATTACCACCTCTAAGGACAGCTTCAGCATACATAAGGTAAACATCGGCAAGTCTGAAGACCGGATAGTCAGTATCTACAAAATCAGGATGTGCATGAGGGGCAGGTGCGCCTGTAGATGTAAGGTTTGAAAATTTAGTAATTGCGTAACCATCTGTAAACTGACCGATATCGTTGATCACAAGTTTTTGGCCATCAGTCCAAAACATTGCACGTTTGTCGGTTGCTCCGGTAGGATCGGCAAACTTGCCTACGAATGCTGATGTGGTACGTAAACCACCCCATCCGCCACCTACACCAAACTGGCTTGCAGGCATGCTACCACCGATTTCGGCGTGGATCAGATAAACCATCCCACCATAGGTCTGAGTATGCTGACCATCAGCTGTAATTGGAAAAATCATTTCCGGGCTAAGGTTGTTGTCGGCTGTGAAATTCCAGGCATATTTAGGTGAAAGTGTATAACCAGCAGAAATAACCTTACTGCAATAGGTAGCACAATCAGCATTTCTTTCGGTTCCCATGTAAACTTTTGCGTTCAGATAAAGCTTGGCAAGAAGAGTCCATGCTGCACCCTGGTCGGCTCTGGCGTATTCAAATCTGGGAGCGCCCAGTTGATTTTCAATAGCCTTAAGCTCTGATTCAAGGTAAGTAAATAGTTTAGCACGGGTAGTTTGTTTTGGGAAAAATGCTCCGGGTGCATCTGCTTCAGTTAGAAAAGGAGGATTACCGAACAAATCGAGGGCATGGTAATAGGCCAATGCACGTAAAAATCTTGCTTCAGCATGATATTTTATCAGATCAGCATCAGTTTTTCCTTCAGTAGCCCTGATATATTCATTACAAAGTGCTACAGTGTACATGATTCTTGAATAGATAGCAGCAATGAAAACATCATTAGGAGCCCAGGTCTGCCAATGAAAATCCTTGATAGAAGCATCATTCCATGCAATAACGGCTTCGTCGGTCGACAATTCCTGAACATTCCAGTATTCGCGAAGATAATTGCCGAACCCTTCGTCAATACCTGCGATATCAGGTTGTCCTGAGGGTCCTTGCTGTCCGCTTACCGAGAAAGTAGCGTACAATTTTGCTAATCCTTCCTTATAGGCTGCAGGAGTACTGTAAACCGTAAGAGAGGTAATGATGTTGGGATCTTTCGGAGTAAGATTCAGGTCTTTGACACATGCTGTAAACATCAATGCGGCAAGGACAATAGCGAGTGATTTTATTTTATTATTTTTCATGTCGTATTCTTAATAAAAAGTTAGAATGTAAGATTTACGCCAAGAACATAGACTCTCGGACGGGGATAGAAGTTATTATCAATACCACCATCAACCTCAGGATCAAGACCTTTATATTTAGTGATTGTGAAGGCATTTTGTACAGTAAGACTTACACGTGCTTTAAAAGCCTTTACAAAATTGTAGCCCAGGCTTATGTTGTCCATTTTAAAGAAAGAGGCATTTTCAACATAGAAATCAGAAAAATACTGCGTGTTCGTAAACTTGGCATTGTTTACAAGTCTTGGCAGATTATTATAGAATCCCGACTGATTGTAGACTGTTGAATAAAGTGCTCCGGAAGCAACGTTGTTATAAACGTAGTTACCAATATTGGATCTTCCTGAGAAGGAGAAATCAACATTTTTATAGGAAACCCTTGTATTTATACCAATTGTATAATCCGGGGCAGGTTTTTTATAATGATATTTGTTAAGGTTATTACTTGTAACTGTTCCTCCGCTGCCGGTACGGTCAACATAAAGACCTTCAATTGGCATACCATTTGAACCATAAACCTGTTGAAATACAAAGAATGAGTTTGAAGGGAACCCGACACGCTGATTCTGAATCATATTTCCAACACCACCACCAATTCCACCAACATCAACACCCGGATAATTAGGATCATCAGTCTTAGTCAGCTTTGTAATTTTATTTTCATTATAAGCTGCATTGAAACCTACATTCCAGGTCCAGTCTTTCGACTCAACAACTCTGCCGTTTATTGAAAACTCAGCACCTTTATTTTCCAGATTACCAACGTTTGTTGTCAGGAAGTTGGAGAAGTTACTACCGGCTGCAATTGGAATAAAATTCAACAGATCTTTCGTTTTGCGATCATAAACGTCGATTGATCCGGTGATGCGATTGTTAAGAAATCCATAATCCAATCCAACATTGTAGGTTGTAGTCTCTTCCCATTTGATATTTGCATCGTATGGATTTGGTCGAAGAGTATTGTAGAAAGTATTTCCAAACTGATACTGTGCAGTGGATGTACTTTCGCGGTAAACTGGAAGATATGGATAGTCATTACCTATATCCTGCTGACCAGTAACACCATAACCCAATCTTAATTTAAGATCAGACACTGTGGAAATATCTTTCAGGAAAAATTCGTCTTTAATTTTCCATGCAAATGCAGCTGCAGGGAAA
>CAINLJ010000111.1 GCA_903850335.1 uncultured Bacteroidia bacterium
ACATTGCACCTTCCCAGTTTGAATGTCTTTTTGTCTCTTATGTCCATACCGACAAGGAAATTGAAGAAACTATCGGAGCAAATTTAAACGCGTTGAAACAACTTAATAAATAAACTTCTGAATTACCTTAGTATAATAAATTTATAGGCTATATAATTAAAAAACAAAAATGCCACGAATGCACTAAGGCACCAAGTTGCACCCAATCAAAAATATTAAGCTATAAAATTGGTGGAATTAAGTGTTTTTGAGATTTAGTGGCAAAAAATAAATTAAATGAAACTACAATTTAAATATGTCTGATTCAATATTTGTAAAAACTTTAAAAGGTGAGAAAACTGAAAGACCTCCTGTGTGGTTCATGCGGCAGGCAGGTCGGGTATTACCTTCCTACCTCCGTTTAAGAGAACAATATAGTTTTAGCGAGCTAATGAAATCCCCGGAACTTGCGGCAAAAGTTACATTACTTCCTGTTTATGATCTTGGTGTTGACGCAGCAATATTATTTTCAGATATCCTTGTTATTCCTGAAGCATTGGGTATGACCCTTAATTTTACAGACTCGGGTCCAAAATTTGTCAAAGCCCTCAAAGATATCAGCGATCCGGTAAGCACTCTGCATCCTGATGCCTCCAAACTGGAATATATCTATAAATCGATAGACGAAGTAATAAAAACTAAACCATCTGAAACCCCACTAATTGGATTTTGCGGAGCACCATTTACCACACTTTGCTACATGGTTCAGGGATTAAGCTCTAATCACACCTTCCCCGACGCGGTTGGATTACTTTATCAGAACAAAAAGACGGCTCATCAACTGTTAAGCCTGATTACGGAACTTTCGATAGAATATGCTGTTAATCAGGTCAAGCATGGCATCTCGGCATTCCAGATTTTCGAAACTCATGCAGGACTTATTCCTTCAGACTTATATTTTGAAATGATAATGCCTTATGTTCGAAAGATTTCAACGGCGGTAAAGAATACAGGATGTCCAGTAATCTTCCTGCCAAAGGGACTCGGTACCGGCGTTGCAAATATTAAACCTGAGGATACAGATTATTTGAGTATTGACTGGCAAACACCTATCGAAATAGCGAGAGAGCTTGTTCACAAAGATATTGGTCTTCAGGGGAATCTTGATCCAAGATTATTGCTTGCAGACCAGGAAACAATAAGAGAAACCCTTGAGAAATATATCTCTTTTGGTTCTAAACATCACAATTGGATTTTCAACCTGGGTCATGGTTTTATTCCGGGTATCCCGTTTGAAAATGCCAAAATGGTTGTTGACTGGATCAGGCAAACCAATTGGAAAAGACAGTAAAAAATGAGTGTAAGCAGTGAATTTCTAAATAAATATAACGTTTCCGGGCCGAGGTACACAAGTTACCCGCCGGCAAATTTTTTCAATAATGCTTTTGCTGTTTCTGATTATATAAATGAATTAGAGGCGTCAAACAGTCAGACTCCAAAGGATATTTCAATTTACATCCATATTCCTTTCTGCCCCTGCAGATGTCATTTTTGTGGGTGCAGTACTGTAATTGCACAAAAGAAATCGATTGTTGAAAGGTACATTGGTGCGATGAAACTTGAGATCAGCAATGTCTCATCACATCTTGACCTTAATCGCCAGGTAACTCAGGTTCATTGGGGAGGTGGGACTCCCAACTCAATAGAAATGAGATTTATCAGGGAGATTATGGATCATATCCGGAGCATTTTCACAATCAGCCACAAGGCTGAAATTGCAATGGAATGTAGTCCTGCCTATCTTGAATTCAGTGATATTGATGAGTTGGCTTCCATGGGATTTAACCGTTTAAGTTTAGGAATCCAGGATTTTCGTGAAGATGTCCTAAAAGTTGTAAACCGAAAGGGACCAAAATATTCTGTAAAAGATATTGTTGAATATCTAAGAGTTAAAGGATTCAGGGGAATTAACCTTGATTTTATTTATGGTTTACCCTTACAGACAGCCGAATCCTTTACTGAAACTTTGAAACAGGCCATTGAAATCAGGCCAGACCGGATAGTAACCTTTTCGTATGCTCATGTTCCCTGGGTGAAGAAAGCTCAGAAACAACTTGAAAAGATCGGTCTTCCAGGTCCGGATGAGAAGATGGAGATGCTTGTGAATTCCATAGCACAACTTGAAGAAGCGGGGTATATTTCAATTGGGATAGACCATTTTGTTCTTCCGGATGATGACCTTGCAATCGCATTTCAGCAGAAAAAACTACACCGTAATTTTCAAGGTTATTGTACTCTGGAGACTACTGGTCAGGTATATGGATTCGGAGCCTCTTCGATCGGTCAATTCTGGGGTGCATACGCTCAGAATATAAAAGAATTCCCGCAATATATCGAAGCCATTGAGCAAACAGGATTTGCAATAGAACGTGGTTACAAATTAACCGGGGAAGAGCAAATTATTCGTACTATTGTTAATAATATCATGTGTAACGGAGTCCTTGAATTCGAAGATATTGCCCGTCAGTTTGGTTTAACTTCAGAGGATATTAAGCAATTGGTAAGGTTTAATCCAGCTAACTTTGAAGGTTTTATTTTTGATGGGCTGATGACACTGAAAAATTCAAGTATTACTGTTTTAGATAAAGGATTTATTTTTGCCAGAAACATTGCAATGGCATTAGATCCAGCTTATAATCAATCAGAAAACATCTATTCGAAAACTGTGTAAACATGAAGGATGTCGTAATTCTTGGCGCTGGCCTTACTGGTCTGACTACTGCTCATCATCTAAAGAAGAAAGGACTTGATTTTTGTATCCTTGATAAGGGAGATCGGGCGGGAGGTGTAATTAATTCTGTAACAGAAAATGGTTTCACGTATGAAGAGGGTCCTAACTCCGGAGTTATTGCCAATGTTGATGTTTTACGGCTATTTGATGATATTAAGGAAGATTGTGAACTGGAAGTTGCCAACGAAAATGTAAAACGACGATATATTTTAAAGAATGGCAAATGGCAGGCCTTGCCTTCAGGGCTTAAGTCAGCAGTCACAACCCCATTATTCACCTTAAGAGATAAATTCCGGATCCTGGGAGAGCCATTTCGTAAACCCGGTACAAACCCTAACGAGACATTAGCTGATCTGGTAAAGAGACGTTTAGGAAGAAGTTTTCTCGATTATGCTATAGATCCGTTCATTTTGGGTGTTTATTCGGGGGATCCTAATCGCCTGGTTACACGGTTTGCTTTGCCAAAACTTTATAGTCTTGAACAAAAATATGGAAGCTTCATTGGCGGAACCATCAAAAAGGGATCTGAGCCAAAAACTGAGGAAGAGAAAAAAGTTACAAGGGGTGTTTTTTCAACAAAGGGAGGTCTCTCTTCACTCATTAACGCGTTAATTAATAAGATTGGAAAAGAAAATATCCTTACCGGAATTTCGGATCTCACCGTCAAGCCTTTAGAAAATTATTATCTGGTTTCCTATACGGATCGGAGCGGAATTTCCCGTCAGCTTGAAACTGGAAAAGTGATTTCAACAATAGGTGCTCATCAGTTAAATCATGTTCTTCCTTTTATAGATCCTTCACAACTTTCAAAAATTACAAATCTCTATTATGCCAGGGTGATAGAAATTATTCTTGGTTTTAACACCTGGAAAGGGATAAGTCTTGACGGATTTGGTGGGTTAGTACCATTTAAGGAAAACAGGGATATTCTTGGGGCACTATTTATGTCGTCGCTCTTTGAAAACCGTGCTCCTAAAGATGGAGCATTATTTTCCATTTTCATGGGTGGTGTCAGACGACCCGAGCTTTGCGATTTAAATGATAAGGAAGTTGAATTGATTATTCAAAAAGAGATTTCCTCCATGATGAATCTTGATCAGTTTAACCCTGATTTATTTAGAATTATACGTCATCACTGGGCTATACCACAATACGAGGCTGATACTGAAGATCGGTTAAAAGCAGTAAGCGAATTGGAAGAAAAATACCCGGGACTTATCCTGGGAGGGAATCTCCGCAATGGCATTGGTATGGCGGACCGCATTTATCAGGCCGGACTTCTGGCTGATGCGGTAAACTAATTATCCTTTATTAACTGCTAAAATAATTACTATGATTTTAAATCTTGTTGTTTTAGAGAGTTCAAATATTATGAAGAGCCTTCATGCAATGATCAGCGGAACCTTTGCCATAGTAGCCGGATGGCTGGTTTTTCGTTCTCTGAGAGGATTTATCAAAATAATTCCGTATACAAAATTAGACAAATATCTCTCTTACGGATTTATTATTACACTTTATCTCCAACTCATTTTTGGGCTTATTCTCTTTGCAAATCCAAATGACACAATGGCAAGTTCAGGCGTTCAGGATGCAATGAAACTGGCATCCAAACGTTTTTGGCCGATTGAACACATTGTCCTGATGCTTTTTGCCCTATTAATTGCAAACCTGGGGTTAATATTCTCGAGTCAAAGCAGTGTTGACAGAGACAAGCATAAAAAAGTATTAATTTACTATATGATTGCCTTAATTATGATTGCTGTTTCGTTGGGAGCAAATTAATTTTCATATTAGTGACGGGGTGACTGTCCGGGAAATGAACAGTCACCCCGTCACTCTTTCGCAAGGTATTATTCATTTGTTTGAGACTGAAATTTCAAAGTGTCTTCTCAATCCCCGAGACTATAACTTTCTTCACGTCCAGGTTGCCATAAACCATTTTACAAAAAGGCTTTCCATCTTTCAGTCCTACATTTCCAAAGCCTGTATCTGTCGAAAGGAAACTTTTAAAGTCGCCGATTTTGGAATCAATAAAAAGTGTATGATCAACAGCATCGTACGTAACACCTGTGAGTCCCTGCAATAGTCCATAACTCGACATTGCACGTGCATACCAATGACCGCATTCATACTCGTCAAAAGGATTACGAACTTCGCCGTTGTAGCGATCTCTCGCAGTTCGGACAATATCAAGTCCCTTTTCGACCTCTCCCATTAGCATCAGGTGAGAAGCAACCTGGTATTCAATTCCGGTCCAAACCTCATTACTATAAACAAAAGGAAGAGAAAGCTTTCCTCCCTTTGGCCATGTGCACAATAAAAGACCTCCATCATTACCTAATGCAAAGGTTGGACGCTGTGGGTTTGCATAATCAGATAAATTATGTCTGAGGTTATATTTATAAACTGCATTAACATGACTTCTGATCATTGAACCATCCATTGGATCATCGAGATTGCACATGCGAGCCATCCAGAAACCAAGAACACCATCCGACAAACATCCTTTCCCATACTGGTATTTGGGCCCCTCTTTGCTGAGTAAAATTTGTGCCTCCTCAGAATAATTTGAATTCCATGTATTCTTTGAAAGCTTTACTGGATTGGGGGCATTGAGCCCCTGCCATTTTATCTTTTGATAGAAATACTCCCCATCATAGAGACTATCCCGCATCATCTTTTTCCCCGACTCAAGCAGTTTTCGGTAGGAAGATACATCCTCATGCAGAAAATCTCCCATTTGAGTCATTGAAAGTAAGGCCCCAAGGTAGAAACTTGTACACATTCCATCCGGTCCCCAGAATTCAATATCATAGGTGTTATGGTGTGGTTCTTCCAGCACCCCATTATGCCGTGGATCCCATTTACCTATACAATAGTCGAGGCTGGCTTTCACTTTTGGGTATATTTCCCTGACCCATTCATTATCACCACTGATACGCCAATCCCGGTAAACCTTCATGATTCCCCCCAATTGTCCATCAGAGGCAGCATGAAAATCATGGATCTTAGGGCGAATTGGCAATGCTGATCTGAAGGTCTGGTGACCATCAGGATTCTGACTTTCATTAAATTCCGTATGCCGTAACGATCTTTCCAAGGAAGGGAAAAGATGGGGAATCGCCTGTGCATAGTTCCAGACATGCGTACAGGATCCTTCGCAACATCCGGAATTATCACTGCAACCTTCCCAGGCCCAGAGTTTACCATCCCGCTGCCTTAGAACTGTTGGTGATTTCAGGATTGAAAGATTTGCGGAAACGGCTTCCAGAACTTCTGATGGCAAAGAACTTCCATAAAATGCATCCGAAAATAACCGGGACTTCGTTTCAAGATCATTGTAGTTAGTATGCCAAAAATTTGCTGCCTCGTTGATATTTTTAAATTTGCCGGAATACCAGGGCTGATAAAAAGGCGAACTGCAACAACCCGATGAAGGGTTACATTTAGGTGTACCCTTGGGGTCATCGCCTAATTTTAAATTCGTTTCAGGTACATACCATGCAAACATTAGACGGACAGTTTGCTCTGTACCGGGCGCTAAACTTAGTGGTACATAAAGAGTCGCTCCAGGTGCATTGCTTTGTATCGGCGGAACACCCGACATTTTTGATTGTTCGATCGTATTCCAGGCCATTGTCAATGGATCCCACCATCCTCCGCGAAACCAGCAATGGTCAACGACCGTAGTTGGATTGTCTGTGAAGATAGCAAAATCCCCTTTGAAATGTGTGTTTTTAGGTTCGCCTTTCTGTGAAAGAATAAAACCATTTGTGATTGGTTGTATAGAATTTTGACCAATACCTTTTTGCATAAAGTTCACAGAATTGAAAGAGAAAACAGCGTCCATTTTGGCAGTTCCTGTATTCTTAAAGGTATATTCAAATCCACCGAAAGGAAGGCTCGAATTGTCAGCATCGCCAGGAATAAACGGACTCCATCCTTTAATTGTGACAGCGACTGGAATCTCCTGTTCAGATAAATGAATTGTAGCAAATGGGAAATGGGACTGAAAATCAACATTCTTAAATCGCGGCAATCCATAGGAAGTGCGTTCACCACCATTGGCAGTATTTGGGCTCCCGAAATATTTCCAGGTCGGAACAGGTCCTTCGAGTACTTTTGTGCCATTTGCCAATCCTTTTACTGAAAGAGCGGCAAACATAAGTGGCTCATTATAAACTTCCGCAGTATTCCTGACTGAAACATGCGAAAAGGCTCCTGTTCCTTCGATGCATATCATTCCTGCACCAATTCCTCCTATGGGGAAAGCAATCCTGTCGAGCTGATGCCCCTTGTAGATTCCATTATAACTCTTGTCTATTTTTACCTGAGTGTTTTCCCTTGGGTCCGGGGTGCATGAAATCAGACTAATGAAGGCACAAATAAGGAGAAAAAGACTATTTTTCATAATACAATAAATTTATACCGATATTTTGTACTCTATAAGTGAATTCTGATATATGATTTTGGAAAGACTTGGCTGAAAGTTTTACTAAAGCAAATGTAGAGAAAATATACTTACTACACTTCTGGATTTACAAATCGTATCTGTATTGAATTCAATATTGCCAGACTGGAAGAACACATAGACCTGTTCAATTAGAATACAAAATGGAAATTAATTCAAAAAAATGAAGTTCAATTATAAGATGAAAATGTCTTCCTTTTCTTTGATGATGTGTTTTAATGGGAATGAATTGATATTCCGGTACGCTGTACCTTAGGCGTAAATAGCCGCGCATATCCTACAAATATGATCAGTGCTCTGCACCTCGATCTCTTTGAAAAGAAAATTTCTGCAAATCCTTGTTTAGTAGATAAATTTTCAATTTTACACCTATCCCCACAACTTTTTCATCTGATCCCATAAATAATTTGTGGTAATCGGTTTACACAATAAAAAACCCCGGACTCATTAAAGAATCCGGGGTTGGTTTAAGTTGGCGGCGGCCTACTCTCCCACTTGACGCAGTACCATCGGCGCTGTCGGGCTTAACTTCTCTGTTCGGAATGGGAAGAGGT
>CAINLJ010000112.1 GCA_903850335.1 uncultured Bacteroidia bacterium
CCCTCTTCCATATCAGGAGAAACCAGAGTCAATTCAACCTCATTATCATCTTTCTGAACTGCATCCCAAACCCTGCGGGAGAACCCTTTCACTCCACCGTGCAGACTGTTGGGAGTGTTATTAATTGCAAGTTTATAATCAATATTATCGAGTCTAAAGGCTCCGTTTGCAATTCGGTTGCCATATCGTCCAATTGCAGCTCCAAAATATTGTTCATTATTATTAAGATACCCACTTAAACTGTCATATCCCAAAACAATATCCTCAAATTTGCCGCTTCTGTCGGGCACTAATAAGGACACAATTCGCCCGCCATAATTTGTTACTGTCATCTCCATCCCAATTTTATTTCGCAGAGTAAACAGCTCAACTTGCTTTCCATCAACAATTTTATTAAATGCGTCTGGAGATATTACTGAATTAGACTTCTTATGACCACAGGATACAACGACCAAGGCAAAAAGTAAATAAAGGCTATGTAATTTCATTGAATAATTCTTATTTAAAATATACAACTCTTGCAAAGGTAATCAATAAATTTTATAGAAATTTACCTAAATATACCGAATTGATTAAAGACAAAATACATCAGTAGAACCGAAACTAAAAAGATGGATTTATAATTTTTGATAGGACAAATATACCGGTAACAAATTGTATTTTAATTTTATATATATTTGATGTTAGGAAATAATCATTAATCATATTCCTATGCCTGACGATAACTCACTAATTTCCGCATCACGTTTTCATGAACTTGGCAAAGAGCTTTCTGAGCTCAAGGAACAGACTTACTTTCTGTTGAATGAAAATAGTTTTCTCAGAGAAGAAAAGGAGAAATATATGCTGATCTCAGATTACGCGATGAACTGGGAATTCTGGATAGACCCCAAAGGCCAATTCATTTGGATTTCACCCTCCTGTGTTGATCTGACCGGATTCACCGCAAACGAGTTTTTTCAGGACCCAAATTTAATTTATGAAATAGTATATTCTGATGATGTTAAAAGAGTCAGACAATTTATGCATGATTCCATTAACTTTATGCAAATTGGTCAGTTTATTGAATTCAGAATACTCACCAGAACCAAACAATTGAGGTGGTGCGAAATGAATTCCCGGGCAATGTTTAACAAATTGGGCAGCTATTTGGGTCAAAGAGGAGTTATACATGATATTTCGAGGTTAAAAAATGCCCTTGGTCAGATAAGAGAGATGTCAGAATCCCAGGTATGGGAAAGCAGAACAAAACAAAAATACAGGGATGAGATTGCCGTGAAAGACCGGGAAATGGTATCCTCGTTAATTCGAATTGCTCAGAAAAACGAGATGGTTTTGTATCTCAAAAAAAATCTGACAGTAATAAGACCTACCCTTCCCCCGCCTACACGGAGCAAAGTATCAGAGATGATTCAAAAAATCGATCACCATCAACGAATTCAATTGTTTAACTGGGACGATTTTAAAACTCATTTCGAAAGGGTCCATCAGGGGTTCTTCGAACGGCTGAAAGGAAAGTATCCGATATTAACCATTAAGGATCAAAGACTTTGCGCATATATCCACCTCGGATTATCTACAAAAGACATTGCCGGCCTTATTAATATCACCGCTGAAAGTGCAGAAATTGGCAGAATACGTCTTCGTAAAAAGCTTGATCTTGAAAGGTCGCAAAACCTGGCAGTATTCCTGCAGAATATATAACATAGTTAGGTATCTTTAATTTAGTGTTTAATAAAGTTAGGTTATAGTTAATTCAATATCTAAATGTTATATATTTATATTATACTTAATTAATATTTGTTAGGTATAAATAGGAATTATTTTCCTGTTTTGGATTCATTTTAAGTTTCCTTTGCGCTGAACTAATAAGAAGCAGCCATTATGGAACAGCAAAAATACCGTAAACTCACCAACGAAGAGATTGGCCAATTAATAATGCAGGGATGCTACTGTGAAGATTGGAATTTGATTGAAGTTATTTTGGATTTTATTCCTGATAATATAAAAAACACACGATTTTCCGGTTACAATTTCCTGGGCAGGTTTGATGAAGAGATTTCTCTTTTTGGCGGCGTTAAAATGAAAACCGGTATACTTAATGCCCACATACATAACTGTACAATTGGGAATAATGTGCTGATCAGCAGTGTTAAAAGTTACATTGCCAATTATAGGATAGGTGAAAGAGTCGTGATTCACAATTTAAATCAGCTGGCAGTTGAAAATAAAAGTTATTTTGGTAATGGAATAAAGATCAAGGTTATCAACGAATCAGGAGGTCGTGAAATTCCGGTTTACGATCATTTATCCGCACATGTTGCCTACATCCTGGCTCTTTACCGGCACAGATCAAAGGTTATTGAGGTAATTGAGAGATTTGTTTCCGATTATGCCGAATATGTCTCTGACACTGTAGGGGAGATTAGTTCCGGCGTTCAAATTATTAATTGCGGCATTATGCGCAATGTTAAAATTGGTCCGTATGCGCGTCTTGAAGGAGTCTCAAAATTGGTAAACGGCACTATTAACAGTTCAGCAGCTGATCCGGTGGAGATTGGACAAGGAGCTATCCTGGAAAACTTCATTGTCAATTCTGGCTCACGAATCACCGATTCGACTCTCATTACCAATTGTTTTATCGGTCAGGGTTGCATACTCGATAAACATTACTCCGCAGTAGAATCCGTCTTTTTTGCTAACTGCCATGGATTGCATGGGGAGGCATGTTCCATTTTTGCCGGACCCTACACTGTTTCACATCACAAATCGACACTATTAATATCCGGACTTTTTTCATTTATGAATGCAGGAAGTGGTTCAAATCAAAGCAATCACCTTTATAAGCTGGGACCTATCCACCAGGGTATTGTGGAACGCGGTGCAAAAACGGCAAGTGATTCCTACCTTTTGTGGCCGTCCAGAATAGGTGCTTTCTCTCTGGTGATGGGAAGGCATTACCGTCATTCAGACACGACCGACTTTCCTTTTTCCTACCTAATCGAGGATAAAGATGAGAGCCGTCTGATACCGGGAATTAACCTTCAAAGTATAGGAATCATACGTGACTCGCAGAAATGGCCAAAGCGTGACAGGCGGAAAGATTCAAACCTCCTTGATTTAATCAATTTCAATTTGCTAAGCCCGTACACAATTCAAAAAATGATTAATGGAAGGGCAATTCTCATCGATCTCATGAATGCCTCAGGAGATACAGCACCATTTTATACTTATCATGGCATGGTTATAAAAAACAGTGCCCTCCACAGAGGTATTACACTTTATGAGAAAGCAATCTGGAAATTTCTTGGCAACTCAATGATTACAAGAATTCAACGAAATAAGGTTAATTCGATTCAGAACATTCATGATGCGTTTCGTAAGGATACACCCTTGGGGAGTGGCTGCAGATGGCTGGATCTTACCGGTTTGATTTGCCCCTCTGATGCGGTCGATCAGTTGCTGGATTCAATTGAAAATGGCAAAATTCAATCCCTGGAACATATCAACACCTCCATAAGATCCATACACGAAAACTACTATACCTATGAATGGTCATGGGCATCTGACATCATTGAAAAATTCTATGGTACAGCGGTAACACATCTTACACCGCAGGACGTGATAACCATTACGAAAAAATGGATGAAGGCAGTATTGGATATAGACCAGCTTTTGTACAACGATGCCAGAAAAGAATTTTCCCTGATTAAGAAAACCGGGTTCGGCGTTGATGGGGATAAATATGCACAACAACTTGATTTCGAACAGGTAAGAGGCGAATTTGAAACCCATGCAGAGGTCAGTTCAATAAAGGACCACATGTTAAAAAAAGAAGCACTTGGGCAGGAAGTCATTGCCAAAATGGAAAGGATTTTGATTCTTGAATCTGTAATAAACTAAATCATGTGCGGAATAATTGGATATATTGGGAATAATAATGCCTACTCCATTCTTATTCAAGGACTTAAAAAACTTGAATATCGTGGTTATGATTCTGCTGGAATTGCACTGTCAAATGGCAATATTAAAGTTTTTAAATGCCAGGGGAAAGTCGCAGACCTCGAGGTTTATAGTTCAAATCAGGATATTTCGGGGAAGGCAGGGATTGGCCACACCAGATGGGCTACTCATGGTGAGCCTGACGACAAAAATGCCCATCCTCATTCATCCATGGAAGGAGACTTTATACTTGTCCATAATGGAATCATTGAGAATTTTGCCGAATTAAAAGCTGACCTTCTTAAAAACGGGTTCCTCTTTAAATCCGATACCGATTCAGAAGTCATTGTAAATCTCATGGAGTACTATTACCGGCAAGGTAAATCAACATCCAGTGAAACCGCAGTAAGACTCGCTTTATCAAAAACAAAAGGAAACTTTGCTGTGGCTGTAATGTGTAAAAACGATAAAGATCAGATCATTGCAGCGCGTCGGGGTAGTCCGCTTGTGATTGGAATCGCGAGCGATGCGTATTTTATATCTTCGGATGTCTCTCCTGTAGTAAATCAAATTAACAGCCTGATCTATTTGAACGAAAATGATGTTGCAATTATTACAAAAGGTAGTCTGACAATAAAAACATTAGAAAATGCTCCGGCACCATTTAAAATTTCTCAGTCAGAAATCACCGGGCTTGAACTGGAAAAGGGAAATTTTGAACACTGGATGTTAAAAGAAATTTTTGAGCAACCTAAAATAATTTCGGATATCCTCCATGACCGAATAGTGCATGACCAGACAGGTATACGTTTGGATGGTTTAAATTCCGTTTACTCCAAGCTTCCTGAAGCCTCACGGATCATAATTATTGGATGTGGCACATCATGGCATGCAGCACTAATTGGGGAATACCTTATCGAAGAATATGCGAGAATTCCTGTCGAGGTTGAATATGCTTCCGAATTCAGGTACAGAAATCCAATTTTGAAACCGACTGATATAGTGCTTGCCATAAGTCAGAGTGGAGAAACTGCAGACACGATTGCTGCACTGCAAATGGCTAAAAATTCCGGTGCAACAATTTTGGGAATTTGTAACGTATTTGCTTCGAGCATCGTACGCCTGACAGATGCCGGACTATTCACACATGCCGGTATTGAGATAGGTGTTGCATCCACTAAGGCTTTTACAGCCCAGGTTACCCTCCTAACTCTCCTGGCAATTAAACTCGGCATGGATAGGGGAATACTTTCAGCGGAAGTCTCCCAGAAACTCATTCAGGAATTAATTCAGGTGCCGGCCAAAATAAATTCGATTCTTGATAATCATCTGGATATTAGAATTATAGCCGAAAAATACAAAAGTTCAGTAAATGCATTATTTCTTGGTAGGGGAACTCTTTTCCCTGTTGCTCTGGAGGGGGCCTTAAAATTAAAAGAAATTTCTTACATCCATGCTGAAGGATATGCAGCCGGAGAGATGAAACATGGTCCTATCGCATTAGTTGACAACAAAATACCAATAATTGTCATTGCACCAAAGGATATGAATTATCTAAAATCAGTAAATAATATTCATGAAATTCAGGCTCGTAAAGGAAAAATAATTGGAGTCATCACTAAGGGTGATACTGATCTAAGTTCCTTGATAACCGACAATTTCGAAATTCCGGAGGCTGATCCGCTAGTCACTCCACTACTGGCTATCATTCCTTTACAATTGTTTTCGTATTATGTAGCTTCTGCTCTTGGTTGTGATATCGATCAACCCAGAAATCTTGCAAAATCAGTTACCGTGGAGTAGTACCTCACTTTCAGGATAAAAAGTTAAGCAAAATGAAGTAAACTGATAAAATTTTCAGGAGTAATTGATCTCTGCCTGACTTACATCTTTAATATCATTCGGGGGACTAACGGCAAAGCCTTATAAAGAATCGTTGCATCGGATTTAGGAATAATAATCTCAATTTGTGGTTTAACAGGTTCCCTGTTGAATTTAGTGAGTGCTTTTATTGACCGGTTAATTTCAATTTTGCTGTATTTACCTTTTAACTCAGAAATCACCTTTAGGCCTTCAACATCAGGCTGTTCAACCTGGGACATAATGAGCCTGAGGTTACGTTCAAAATCCATCACCACATATACATCTCCAAGTTTGGCCTCTTTGGGTTCGGTTACCATTTTATTTGCCTCAAGAGTATCCTTTGGAGCTATTTTCTCAACAAATGAAATTTTGGGTATTGTAGCCTCCACATTCTTTAGCACGAAAGGAGCTGCCATCCAGTTCAGAAGGGCATCTGCCGGGTACATTTTTATTGAATTACTGATATTAACCTGAACAATGTGACATTCGTGCAACGGAATGCCCTTTAACTCAAGTATTGCAAGATTTTTGGTAAGATCAAGTACAAGATAAGTAGAATCATCATTTGCAAGGTTAAATCTGGATCGGAGTAAAATTTCTTTGCGCCTAATTTCCAGGAATTTGTTTAACGCATCTTTACTGTTTGCTACAGTTTCTGTAGAAGACAATGAATCATCCTCAGGAACAACTTCATCTTTACCGGCTTTTTTCTTCTCCTCTGTGATCAGATTCCGCACATTTGCTTTTGGCAAAGGATTCTTAGTAAAAACAGGCTGAATAACAGTCGTATAACCAATAAATACAACTGCAGCAACCAGAATTAGGGTAATGATCCAAAAAGCTATCTTACTTTTCATCTTAATATCTTTAATAAATATACACTTTTGATCCTTTGCTCAAGGTATTGTAAATAACTTCGAGGTCTTTATCCCCTAGTCTGACACAACCATGAGTAACAGGAAGGCCCAGAAAACGCTGATAGAGTGTGCCGTGAAGCATATATCCGTTTCCAATTTCCAGCGCGTAATCTCCTAATGTACTGTAATCTATTCTTTCCGCAGAGCGCGCTGACGGAATAGGCAAACCATCCTCAATAAATGCCCAGTCAGGCTTTATCCATGGACGATTTTGCTGTTTATTTCTGACTGTGAAGATTCCCTTTGGTGTTTTAAAGACAATCCGCTTATGCTCAGATATGAGAATTTCATTTTTCCCTGTCGAACAAACTCCTGTGCGGATTGTATCACCACTTATATTTCGAAGCGAGAACCGGTTCTCCGTTGTATTTACAACAATATATGGCTTTACAGGCTTCAGTTTATCAAGTTTTTCTTCGATTAACTGTATGTTTTTTTCTGATTTAAAAGTTAGTTTTTCAATCGCATCCATTGATTTTCCTTCAAGCTGTGATGTTCCTGAAAACATTGATTTTAATTTAAATGCCTTGTCTTGAAAAATCGGTGTATACAGTATCATGAGAACCGATAAACCAATCAGAAGAACCGGAATAATCCATTTTACAATGCCAAGGATTGACAGATTATGTTTTTCTTCGATTTCCATTTTTGTATATATTTTAATTTAGTAACTCAGAAAGGGACTTCATTGATCCTACGATAGTAACAGGTGTTCCGATAGGTGTTTTACTGAAAAGTTCGTCGATCTCCGAATTTTCGAGTGCAATACAACCGCTTGTCCAGTCCGCCCCTTTCCCGCCTTCTCCATGGATTTCAATTAAGCCGCCGATACGGCTGTTTCGGGATATCGTACCTTGTCGTTTCTTGCTGTTAAACATTGCATAATCTTCTTCGTTTGGATAATTTATCAGCATCGCCTTGTAATACTTTGAATCACCGTTGCCCTTTTTCTTGATTACCTTGTACATCCCTTCAGGTGTTGCCTTATCTCCGGCATAATATTTATTACCGATCCAGTTACGGCCAAATTCAACGTCGTATTCCTTGTTTAACTTCCCGTTATAATAAAGGTATCCTTTATGCTGCATTTTATCAACAATAAAAGCATAACCATTATTCTGGGCAGACTGACGAATTGTAGCAGCGAACCAGCTTTGCCATTTCGAAAAATTACTAAAATATTCCTTTAACAACGCATTCACTTCATTATCGGCAATGCTTATACGAACCTTTCCTTCATTTAATTTTTTTGTCGCAAGCATAATATCTCCACTGCTGAAGGCATTTAATCCTTGTTCCAGGAAGAGCTTACCAAACTCATAATTTTTTCTCAGACTCACTTTAAGTGGAAGATGAATAAACACATCGTGATAGTTATCCAGTTTGCGTTTAAGCAGTTCGGCTTCCTTAAGATACTTCATCTTAAGTGAATTTTTATTGACACCGGAGGAGGCATTAGCTTCTTCTGCTTTCAGGTTTGCAGTGATGATAAGCTCTTTTGCTTTGGAATAATTTCTTTGGAAGAAGATCCTTTCGTTTTGAATCTTCCATTCGATGAGTGCTGCCTGATACTTCCTCTCTGCAGCACCGTAATATTCAGGCGAATATACATCAGCATTGGCTCTTTTTGCTTTTGCAAGTATTTGCTGACATGTTTTGAATTCTTTTATAGGTGGTTTATCCATTGTCAGAATAAGTACCATAAAAACAATTACAAAAATTGAAAGTAAGATCCCCGTACTAATAAATAATTTCTTTTTCCAACCCAGTTTCATCCGAAAAAAATAAAATCTTGAAAATTATTAACTGCTAATCAGTAAGCAAAGAAACTGAAAAATATGATCGCTTTGGGTCCTGGTGTGGGAAAATTCCCAATTTTAATTTCAAAAAGAACCCCCGGAAAAACTTCCGGGGGTTGAATCTTTTTAAGCCTTAGAAAGATTATTTCTTAGCTTTTTTGCCACCTTTTGATTTAGCTTTGTCGATAACTTCTGTCAACTCAGTGCCGATAGCTTTTGCTTTTTCAACAGCTGGTTTGATTTTTCCAGAAAGAGTTAAGATGTCTTCGTTGTTAGTAACACCAGCGGTAACTTCAGTGCTAACAGTTTCAACAGCAGCGATTTCCTGACCAATAGCTTCAACAGCAGCCTTACCTTCTTTTCCCTTAGGAGCTTTAGCAAGTAATTCTTTGTTAGCAGCGATGATAGTAGCAAGCTCAGTAAGAGAAGCAGTAACTTCAGCTTTCAAAGCGGCTTTCTTTGCAGTTGTTTCTTCAACAGCCTTAGCAGCAAGAGTGTTTACAGAAGCAAGAGTAGTTTTTGCTGCATCATAATTTCTGAATAAAGCAAATTTTGCATTCTGCTCTTCAACTGCAGTAACAGCACTTTTTAACGCCTCAGAAGCAGCATTGAATGATTCAGGAACATAACGATCAGCACCTGCAGTTTTTGCAGCTTCGATAGCAACGTTTGCAGCATCAATTTCAGCTTGTGGAGCTTTGGCACAACTAGCCAATGTAACAACTAAAACACTAAAAGCAACCAGTTTTAATAATCCCTTTTTCATAATTTTGAAGATAAATTTAAAGTAATAAATGTTTTTCAATTCTTAAAATACACAGTTTAGACGCAAACCTGTGGAGAGGTCACAATAATTTCAGATTTTTTTTTTAATTTTGACCTGTGAATTAATATAAATTCTTAATTTCTAATGTTTTATCGATAATAAAAGATGGCAATAAAAAATTCTGTAAAGGAATATTCAGATAAAGAAATCATTAGACTTATTAAACAAGAGCACAATACAAACCTTTTTGAAGTACTTTACAAGCGCTATTCAGACAAGGTCTACGACAAATGCTACTCCTTACTTAAAGATAAAACCCTTGCCCAGGAATTTGTGCAGGATATATTTTGCAAAGTTTTTGAGCGATTAGCCGATTTTAGGGGCGAATCAAACTTTTCTACCTGGCTTTATGCGATCACCTATAATAATTGTATAGAATACCTGCGGACGAAAAAGAAGATGAATTACCCCGATTGGAATAGTCAGCACGAACTGCCTGATGTCATTGATGAGTTAAATGAGAAAGAGATTAACAGCGAACGCTTGATGAAGATTCTTGAGTTTATCCATCCGGAGGAAAAAGCACTCCTCACTATGCATTATATAGACAACGTTCCGATAGCTTATATTCAAACTGCCTTAAAGATCAGTGAAAGCGCAACAAAAATGAGATTAAAACGTGCCCGTGACCGGGTTGCCTTCCTTTACAAAGAGCATTATAATCACGGTTAGTCCCCTTTTGGGATGTGACTTTTACGAAAAATTCCGTCTCAAAGAGAAAACAATTCAATGAAAGATTTTATCCTAAAATATGTCTTCCGGATTAATCCCAATACTCCCGGACAAACGCTCTTGAAATCTTTTATTCAGCGGTTTCCGGAAGCTACAAATATTGAATGGTCAAAGGAAAATGATAACCACTTTGAAGTTATTTTTCGGGTTAATGGAATTGAACAGATAGCTTGGTTCGAGAAATCGGGTAAATGGCTTAAGACTGAGACAAACTTTAAAATTGACATGCTGGATCACCTGGTTCGCGAAAAACTCGAAACATTCGGTCAGATAATGAGTTCAATCTTTATAGAAAAATACGACTCCGATGCAAGTTATGAATTTATTATCCGTGATCATTTCCAGGTACGACACATTTTTAATACCGATGCAGACGGAAATGTGACCGACAGACGGAATTTTGATGAAGGTGAATTGCTCTAATTCACCTTTTTATTTGGGTTTAATTAAATGGAAGCACCAAAATCATACTGCGAAGCCGTTGAACGATTGGAACTGGATAACCTAAACCGTATTTATCACGATACTGCCTATGGTTTCCCCATTGAAGATGATAATGAACTTTTCGAAAGGCTGGTATTAGAAATAAATCAGGCAGGTTTAAGCTGGTCAACAATATTAAACAAGCAGCAGAATTTTAAAATCGCCTACGATAATTTTAATGTTGAAAAGGTTGCAGCATATGCGGATTCAGATATTGAAAGGCTTTTAAATGATTCAGGTATCATTCGTAACCGGTTAAAAATAAATGCTGCCATCCATAATGCAAACAGAATCTTAGAACTTCAAAAGGAGCATGGTTCATTTAAAAACTGGCTTAACCATCATCACCCTAAATCAAAGGAAGAATGGACCAGGCTTTTCAGGAAGACATTCACTTTTACAGGAGGTGAAATCGTGAATGAATTTTTAATGAGTATTGGTTATCTGAAAGGCTCACATATTGAAAGTTGTGAAGTCTATAAACAAATCATTAAATGTAGTCCTGCATGGATATCCACAGATAAGGAATAACCCAATTAGTTCTTTTTAGTATAATTTTCATTCCTTTAAAATGCCGGGAACATACCGGGAAATATAGCCGCACATACCAGGTAGTTAAATTTGAAATTATCCAGTATTCGAAATGTTAAGCTTTTGGATTTAAGTAAACCCTCTCAGCGTATCTCGTAACCTAATATTCAGGGGACAAGATAATAAACGAACACAAGTAAATTCAAATTAACATGCTTTATGTTTTATTATTTAAAAATTAAAAAACGGAGCAACCTCCTTCAAACACTATTTTACTATTTTTACACCCTTATAAATAGCTATTTTTCTGCTGATGAAGAAAATTATTTCTATAGTTCTCCTGACGATTCTGTCCTTTTCTGCTTTCTCTCAACTTAATATAGATCAGTATTTTTACATTGGCCGCAGCCGGATCTATTTCGGCAATTATGTCAGTGCAATCGAAAATCTAAATATTGTGATTAAACTCAGGCCGAATCTACCCGAGCCCTATTATTACAGGGGAATGGCCAAACACTATATTGATGATTTCAGGGGGGCGAAAAATGATTATGATAAAGCACTGGAGATTAAACCCTTTTATCCGGAAGCCTTTATGTACAGGGGAATGGCGAATTACGAACTCAAGAACTACAAAGAAGCTTTAAGTGACTATTCTAAAGCACTTGAATATAAGAGTGATGATCAGGCTATTTATACTAATCGTGGAATATGTAAAGCCGCCATGGAGGATCTTGACGGAGCCATTGAAGATTATACAAGAGCACTCGAAATTGATCCGCTAATGGCTAATACCTATCTGAACAGAAGCTCTGCCAAGCAGATGAAAAACGATCTCGACGGAGCAATTAAAGATTGCGATGCAGCGATAAAAATACGACCACACTTCTCAGGAGCCTACCTTATGCGTGGTATAGCTAAATTTGAGAAACAGGACTATGCAGGTGCCTTAAAAGATTACGATCTATGCATCAGACTCGATCCTAAGATGGGACAGGCTTTTGTAAACAGGGGAATTGTCAAACACAAACTGGATGATGCCAGAGGTGCTATTCCTGATTATGATATGGCAATTAAATTAAATCCTGATATTGCAGTTGCTTACCTAAATCGTGGTATTGCGAAGGAATCGCTGAAGATTCCAGGATACGAAGCGGACTTCGCAATTGCCGAACAACTTGATCCTCAATATGCAAAGTTTAAAAAGCGGTTGGATGCAGAGCAGGAAAAGGAAAAACAACGTCGTATGTATGGATTTGTTTTACCTACGCCTAATCAGAATCAAAAAACACAGAATCAAAACGGGCAAAACAAACCGGCAAATCAGCAAACTACTCAGGGTCAACCTACAGCTCAGAATACAAGTACTACTACTCAGAATACAAGTACTACAGCTCAACCGGGTTCTGTTGCCCAAAATAATCTTCCTAACAGTGCTGCCTCAGATACTTCAGCATTAGCACGTGAAAATAATAAAGGACCGGTAACACAAAAACGTGCACGTCGCAACATAGTGGTTCGTAATGGTGGGGAGGTAACTGAAACGGAAATAGCTCGCGGTATGGTTCAAAACCGCAACGTTAAGATTGAATTAAAACCGGAGTTTATAATCTCAATCTTTCACAAAGACTCGGTTGATTACGAGCGACTTCAGTATTACAGTATTGAGATTGATGCACTTAATCGTAAAAACAATAATCAGCCTTTTGTTCTTATTACAAATAAACCTGTACGCAATGATGACTGGAGAACTGACGAATATAACGACAATATAAGTCTGCTTGATCAATCGATTCAGAACAACAAGAAAAATCCGGACGCTTATTTTAACAGGGCAATATATTATGAACTGCTTAAAAATTATAATCTTGCGATAGAGGATTATAATAAGGCCATTAAGCTTGACGGACGTAATATCCTCGCGTATTTTAGCCGTGCCAACACAATGATGAAACGAGTTGATTTTATAAGGATGCCCGGACTACTTCCTGAACCTACAACATTGAGCCTAAATGGCACAAAAGCTGCTGCCGATGCGCCAAAGGAAGAAAAAGTTCTTGATTATGAAGATATTATAAAAGATTATGAATCAATATTATATATGAATCCGCGCTTTATATTCGCCTGGTTTAATATGGCAAATACCAAAGTTAAGAAAAAGGATTACCTTGGAGCAATAAACGATTTCTCTAAGGCTATTGAACTCGAGCCTGATTTTGCAGAAGCTTATTTTAACAGAGGACTAACGAGAATTTTCCTCGATGATATGGAAGGTGGATCACTTGATTTAAGTAAAGCCGGCGAATTAGGTCTGACAGAAGCATATAATGTGATAAAACGATATTGTAATTAAATCCGGAAAAAGGCATGTCAAACCAACCTCTGGCAGAGAGACTAAGACCTACCACATTAAGTGATTATATCGGTCAGAAACATCTGGTTGGGGAGGGTGCTGTTTTGAGGAAAATGATTGATTCCGGTAATCTCTCCTCCATAATTCTTTGGGGACCTCCCGGAGTTGGGAAAACCACTCTCGCCAGGATAATCGCTAATTCACTGAATCGTCCCTTTTACATCCTTAGTGCAATTAACTCAGGCGTAAAGGATGTACGTGAGGTAATTGACAAAGCAAAAAACAGCCGTTTCTTTACTGCTCCAAATCCGATTCTGTTTATTGATGAGATACACCGGTTTAGCAAAGCCCAGCAGGATTCATTATTAGGAGCAGTAGAACAAGGACTTGTTACATTGATTGGCGCTACAACTGAGAACCCCTCGTTTGAAGTAATCTCTCCCCTTCTCTCCCGCTGTCAGGTATATATTCTGAAATCACTTGAGAAAGAGGATTTACTTACTCTGTTAAATCATTCGATTACAACGGATTACGAATTAAGTAAACGAAAAATCAGAGTCGATGAACCTGAGGCAATGCTACGTTTCTCGGGTGGAGATGCACGAAAACTCCTGAATGTTCTTGAAATTGTCCTCAACGCCGAAACAACAGATGAGATTGTGATAACGAATGATCTGGTTACATCTAGATTACAGGAGAATCTTGCACTCTATGATAAAAACGGAGAGATGCATTACGATATTATCTCTGCCTTTATAAAGAGTATAAGGGGTGGCGATCCGGATGGAGCGGTTTATTATCTTGCCCGAATGCTTGAAGGAGGTGAAGATATAAAATTTATAGCCAGACGTTTGTTGATTCTCTCTGCAGAGGACGTGGGGCTTGCTAATCCAAACGCATTTTTGATGGCACAAAATACTTTTGATGCAGTGCATAAAATTGGAATGCCTGAGTCTCGAATAATCCTTTCGGAATGTGCGATTTACCTGGCTACTTCTCCAAAAAGTAATTCTGCCTACGAGGCAATTGATGCCGCACTTGCGGAGGTGAAGAATTCAGGCCATCTTCCGGTTCCTTTACATTTGCGCAATGCTCCTACAAAACTAATGAAGGATATTGGCTACGGGAAGGAATATAAATATGCTCATGCCTTTGAAGGAAATTTTGTTGATCAGGAATTTTTACCTGAAAAGCTGAAAGAAACGCGTTTTTATACCCCGCAAAATAATCAATCGGAGCAAAAAATACTTGAGCGACTTAGGTTGTGGTGGCAAAAGAGATACTAAAATGCATTCAATTACAATCCTGAATTTAAAACAAAATATCATAATTGCACGTTACCAATTGATTAAGGAAGGCTTGTTAAAGGACCTTAGCATTTTACTTTTGTTGACGATGCCCAAATATTTCAAAAAATAAAATATGGCAATTCTAGTAGCTATAAAACACAATACATCCTATAAATACGACCGTTTCGTAAATATGGGGCCACATGTTATACGACTTAAACCCGCCCCTCACAGTCGAACAAAAATTCATTCCTATTCATTAAATATTGAGCCAAAAGACCACTTCATAAACTGGCAGCAGGATTCCTTTGGTAATTATCTGGCTCGTATTGTGATGCCAGAGAAAGTAAACCATTTCAAAGTTGAGGTTGAAGTAATCGCGGAAATGACGGTAATCAATCCTTTCGATTTTTTCGTTGAAGAGTATGCCGAGAAATTCCCATTCCAATATATCAATCAGGATATTAAAGAATTAGCGCCATATTTTGAAAAAACAGAGAATGGTCCTCTGTTTAGAGAATGGATGAATAAAGTTGCACGGTTTAAAGATATTATTATCGTAGATTTTTTGGTTGCCGTTAACCGCGAGCTCTATAATGAGCTTGATTATACAGTAAGAATGGAACCCGGTGTTTTTACATGTGAAGAGACTTTGGAAAAGAAGCTGGGTTCCTGCAGGGATTCGGCATGGCTGTTGGTGCAGACGATGCGTCACCTGGGGCTTGCTGCACGTTTTACCTCTGGATATCTGATACAATTAAAAGCAGATCAGAAAGCACTGGATGGACCGTCAGGCGCTAAGGAAGACTTTACCGACCTGCATGCATGGTGCGAGGTATATATTCCAGGTGCCGGCTGGATTGGACTTGATCCAACTTCCGGATTATTAGCTGGTGAAGGACATATCCCGTTATGTTGTACTCCTGATCCGTCAGGTGCTGCTCCCATATCAGGAGCAATAGATCAGTGTAATGTTGAGTTTCACCATTCGAATGATGTAATCCGCATACATGAAGATCCTCGTGTCACAAAACCGTACAGCGATCAGCAATGGGCTGAAATTATGGTACTTGGTGACTTTGTTGATCAGAAACTTGAAGCCGGAGACGCACGTCTGACAATGGGCGGCGAACCTACCTTTGTATCAGTGGATGATATGGAATCTGACCAGTGGAATGTAGCAGCCGATGGGAAGGAAAAACAACAACTGGCAAATACTCTGATTCATAAACTGGGTGAAAAATTCGGATCCGGCGGATTATTCCATTATGGGCAAGGGAAATGGTACCCTGGCGAACCTACTCCGAGATGGCAGATGGCATTATACTGGAGAAAAGACGGATATCCTGTATGGAAAAATAAGGATTTACTCGCTGATTTCAGCAAAGAGGATAAATTTACAATTGAGGATGCCAGGCGATTTATGGTTACCCTGACCCGAATGCTTGGAGTATCCGAAGAAAATATTATTCCTGGTTATGAAGATGCCTTTTATTATCTGTGGACTGAACGAAAGCTTCCAGTAAATATTGACCCTTCAAATATTAATTTAAAAGATTCACTCGAACGGAAAACGCTTATGCAGCAACTTGACAGAGGGCTAAATCATCCTGCCGGTTATGTGCTGCCATTACAATGGGCTTATTCAAAGGAAGGATGGATCTCTTGTAAGTGGAAATTCAGGGGAGAAACAATGTTCCTTATTCCGGGAAATTCACAAATGGGTCACCGTTTACCACTCGATTCATTGCCCCACATGCCTGAATCCAAAAGGCCAAGACCTATTGAACGCAGCCCCTTTGAGGAAATGGAAGAATTACCTGATTTTCATGGTACTGTAAAGGAACGTTCTTTGAGAATCCCTGATTATACAATTCCTGAGGATCTTCTAAGTCCTAAATCGTACAATACAAAAAAGGAAGAAGATGAAAGTAAGAAGAAGAAACACCTTCCCTTTCAGAAAAAAGAGGAAGATACAAAAGAATATAAACCATCTTTTGATTCATTTACAATCAGAACCGCACTGGTATCAGAAATCAGAGAAGGAAGATTACATCTTTTCCTACCCCCTGCTGAGGCCATTGACCATTATCTCGATCTGTTGGCCGCCATTGAACTGACATCAGAATTGCTTGGATTTCCTGTTGTTATCGAAGGATATGCTCCACCGAAGGATAAACGGATTGAGAAGCTTATGGTAACACCTGACCCCGGAGTTATTGAAGTAAACATTCATCCGGCCTGCACATGGCAGTCAGTAGTAAATAACTATGATGTACTCTTTGAGGCTGCACGTGAGAGTCGGTTAGGATCAGAGAAATTTATGCTGGATGGCAAACATACCGGCACTGGCGGAGGAAATCATATTACCCTTGGAGGTATTACCCCCTCAGATTCGCCACTTTTACGCAGACCTGATCTGCTGAGGAGCATGATAACCTTCTGGCAGCACCATCCAGGCTTGTCGTATTTGTTTTCTACAGCATTTATTGGTCCAACCAGTCAGGCTCCAAGGGTTGATGAAGGTCGACTGGAGATGCTCTATGAACTGGAAATTGCCTTCGCCCAGATACCCGATCCGGGAAATGGTGAAGTTCCATTTTGGCTTGTAGACCGACTATTCAGAAATCTGCTGATTGATCTAACGGGAAATACACATCGTGCGGAATTTTGTATCGATAAACTTTACTCACCGGATTCGTCGACGGGAAGATTAGGAATTCTGGAATTAAGGGGGTTTGATATGCCGCCCAATAAGCAAATGTGTATCGTTCAGCTATTACTGATAAGAACCTTAGTCTCATGGTTCTGGGAAAAACCATATAAGGGGAAATTAGTACGGTGGGGCACCGAATTACATGACAAATTTCTGAATCATCATTTTGTCAGGGACGACCTTAAAGATGTTGTAAGTCAATTAAATGATGCAGGATATGATTTTGATATCAATTGGCTGGAACCGTTTTTCGAATTTCGTTTCCCGCATATTGGAAGGGTAAAATTTAAGGATGTTGAATTGGTGTTACGGACTGCTATTGAACCCTGGAATGTTCTGGGCGAAGAGATGTCGAGTTCAGGAACTGCCAGATTTGTAGATTCATCTGTGGAGAGAATCGAATTAAAGGCTTCAGGCCTTACGGGTGATCGATATGCAATATTATGCAATGAAATGAGGGTTCCACTCGTCAATACAGGAACAAAAGGTGAATATGTAGCCTCAGTGCGATACAGGGCATGGCAACCACCGTCAGCACTTCATCCGAATCTGGGTGTCGATACGCCGCTTGTTTTTGATATTTTTGATTTATGGGTTGGTAAATCAGTAGCCGGGTGTACTTATCATGTATTTCATCCGGGAGGCAGATCATATGACGCTTTCCCGGTAAATAGTTTTGAGGCGGAAGGGAGGCGGGTCTCCCGATTTTACAACGAGAATCATACCCAGGGAGTTTATACACCGCGAGATATTAGTACCGAGATTAAAAGATATATCCTTGAAAAAGAAGAGGAAACAAAAAATCGAATTATTATTACACCTAAGATTATTGAACCCGATCCCGAATATCCGCATACTTTCGATTTGCGGAAGGTTAAGTTAAAACGGTAATCTAAAATTGAGACTGGTTGTGCAGGATCAGATAAAGAAGTTGTGGACATTAATTTTCTTTAAACGATTTGATAGGTACTATTTATATGACAATTTCTTATTCTATTGGATAAAACCTGTTAATAAATGCTTAAAGGTGCAGAGCACCGTTTATA
>CAINLJ010000113.1 GCA_903850335.1 uncultured Bacteroidia bacterium
GGTGTTAAATTTGTTGGCGAAAAACTTCGTCGTAAAGCTGGTAAGACGGCTTCTAAAAAATAATTGACTTTATAAGTTATGGCTCTCACAAAATTAGAAAGAAGAGAAAGAATCCGCAAACGAATCAGAAAAGTAGTTTCCGGATCGAACACGGTTCCCCGCTTAAGCGTGTATCGCAGCAACACACAGGTTTATGTGCAGTTTGTTGACGATGTAGCGGGAAAAACCTTAATGTCAGTTTCTTCATTGAATAAAGAGATTGTAGCTGCTTCCGGAACAAAGACCGAGAAAGCTGCCCTTGTAGGGAAGCTGGCTGCGGAAAAAGCACTTGCAGCAGGTATCAGTGTTGTTAAATTTGACCGCGGGGGTTATTTATATCATGGGCGTGTGAAAGCAATTGCTGACGCAGCTCGCGAAGGAGGTTTAAAATTCTAAGCATTATGGCGAAAAATATTAAAAAAGTTAAAACCAGCGATCTCGAGCTTAAAGATAGGTTAGTAGCAATTAACCGCGTCACAAAAGTTACTAAAGGAGGTAGAACCTTCAGCTTTTCAGCTATCGTCGTTGTAGGTAACGAAGACGGAATTGTAGGCTGGGGTCTTGGTAAAGCCAGCGAGGTAACGGCAGCAATTGCCAAAGGCGTCGACGCTGCCAAGAAAAACCTCGTTAAAGTGCCTGTTATTAATGGTACTATTCCTCATACCCAGGAAGCAAAATTCGGCGGAGCAAACGTTCTGCTTAAACCAGCCTCTTCAGGAACAGGAGTTAAGGCAGGGGGTGCTATGCGCGCAGTACTTGAAAGTGTTGGCGTTCATGATATCCTGGCTAAATCAAAAGGATCATCTAACCCACATAACCTTGTGAAAGCTACTTTTGCCGCATTACTCGAATTACGGGATGCGTACACAGTAGCAGAACATCGTGGTGTTGCGCTGGATAAAGTGTTTAACGGATAATTAAAGGAAAAATGGCAAAGATTCGTATTACACAGTGGAAGAGTGCGATAAGCGCTACTAAAGCTCAGAAGAAAATAATTGCATCTCTCGGGTTAGGTAAGTTAAACCGTCCGGTCGAACACGAGGCTGTTCCCGAAGTATTAGGTATGGTAAGAAAACTACAACACCTTTTAAGGGTTGAAGAAGTTAACGAATAATATTCTTTAAATATGGAATTGCATAATTTAAAACCTGCAGAAGGTTCCACCAGGAAAGAAAAACGCATCGGTCGCGGTCAAGGTTCCGGACACGGTGGTACTTCAACCCGTGGTCATAAAGGGGCCAAATCAAGGTCAGGTTATAAATCGAAACGGAGCTTTCAGGGTGGTCAGATGCCACTGCAGCGTACCGTACCAAAATTCGGTTTCAAAAACGTAAACAGAGTTGAGTATAAGGGTATAAATCTGAGCTCATTACAATTGTTGGCCGAAGAACACAGCCTGACTGTTATCGACTTCCAGTCTCTGTTGGATGCTGGCTTTGCCGGTAAAAACGATAAAGTAAAGATCCTGGGAAAAGGTGAACTGAAATTAAAACTAAACGTAACAGCTCATGCTTTCTCAAAAAGTGCCAAAGAGGCAATTGAGAAACTTGAAGGAACTACGGTAATACTTTAAACCGGATGAAAAAACTAATCGAGACTCTTAAGAACATCTATAAAATTGAGGATTTAAGGTCGCGGCTTGGATTAACATTATTACTCCTGGCAGTCTATCGCTTCGGATCTTTTGTTATTCTGCCGGGAATCGATCCAAATCCTGCAAATTTTGAATCATTGAGAAGTCAGACTTCCGATGGGATTCTTGGATTATTAAACATGTTCTCGGGTGGAGCCTTTTCCAATGCATCGATATTTGCTTTGGGAATTATGCCCTATATCAGTGCCTCGATCGTAATCCAGCTTCTGGGTTTTGCAGTTCCTTATATTCAGCGTCTTCAAAAAGAGGGTGAATCAGGACGTCGCAAAATCAATCAGATGACACGTTATCTAACAGTTGTTATTCTGGTTTTTCAAGGTTGGGCTTACCTGGCAAACCTGCGCTTTCAGTTACCTGAGTCAGCGTTTGTATTGGGAACATTCTCTTTTAACCTGAGTTCTACTATCGTATTGGCTGCAGGTTCAATGTTTATCATGTGGCTTGGTGAAAGAATTACAGATAAAGGAATCGGGAATGGGATTTCAATGATTATTATGATTGGCATCATTGCCCGTCTGCCTCACTCACTTGTACAGGAATTTGCAAGCAGACTGGCTGAACAGGGTAAGGGTTTTATCATGATCATTATCGAACTTGTTATTTTCCTCTTTGTTATTGCTGCTACGATTCTATTGGTTCAGGGGACAAGAAAAGTTCCTGTTCAGTATGCTAAACGTATTGTAGGTAATCGCCAGTACGGCGGTGTCCGTCAGTATATTCCTCTTAAGGTGAATGCTGCCGGAGTTATGCCTATTATTTTTGCTCAGGCAATCATGTTTGTTCCTATAAGTCTGGCCGGATTGTTTGGATCCGAGACAATGAGCCGTATGATGTCTTCATTCTCAGACTATACCGGTTTCGCGTATAACATCACGATGTTTTTAATGGTTATCATATTTACATATTTTTATACGGCAATCACGGTGAATCCAAACCAGATGTCGGATGATATGAAAAAGAACGGAGGATTTATTCCGGGAATTAAACCAGGTAAAAGAACATCCGAATATCTGGATACAATCATGTCAAGAATAACACTACCCGGATCAATCTTCCTGGGTTTGATAACAATTCTTCCGGCTTTCGCTATGGTTTTAGGCGTAAATTCAGGTTTTGCCCATTTCTTTGGCGGAACATCACTGTTAATTCTTGTCGGAGTTATTCTGGATACGCTGCAACAGGTGGAAAGTCATTTGTTGATGCGTCATTATGATGGACTGTTAAAATCGGGACGGATTAAAGGTCGTACCGGAGCCTGATGATTCCGGGGTTATTCCGGATTGTCACGCAATTTATTTGCTAGTTAGCTGCAAAGCATTATATAATCAGGATTAATTTTAAAGAGAATTATTCTGATACGTTCTGTGAAAGATTTATGAGTATCCTGTTACCAGGAGTATTTCGTTTCTAAGTACACATTCATCCTAAGTTTACCTGGGTGAATTGGACCGGAAATTATTTCGTAATGATTGTAAGCTATTAATCTGCTGGCTTACAAGCGCGGCAAGTCGAAATCTTTGGAAATACTGTTGTTTACAAGCTTTTATAAAGCCGGTACTCTGTAATCTTGTGGACGTTTTTTGAATCGCTCAATGGGCGAAAAGTGAGAGTTAAAGGATTTTCAACGAATTTACTAAGATTTTTGGAGAAGTAATTAGTTTCTATGTCAAAACAAGCATTTATAGAACAGGACGGAACCATAATTGAAGCATTGTCTAATGCAATGTTCAGGGTGGAATTACAGAATGGTCATGTTATTACGGCCCATATCTCGGGCAAGATGCGCATGCACTATATCAAGATTCTTCCCGGAGATAAGGTAAAAGTTGAAATGTCACCTTATGACTTAAGCAAGGGTAGGATATCTTTCAGATACAAAAATTAAAACGTAGGAATATGAAAGTAAGGGCATCTATTAAGAAACGTAGTGCAGATTGTAAGATTGTCAGCCGTAAGGGGCGTCTCTACGTTATCAACAAAAAAAACCCGAAGTTTAAACAACGTCAGGGATAAAAAGTTAATTTTATAAGATTTTTAATTCGTATAAGAATATGGCTCGTATAGTTGGCGTAGATATACCAAATAATAAGAGAGGCGAGATAGCTTTGACTTATATTTATGGGGTAGGCCGTAGCCGCTCACAATTGATTTTTGAAAAAGCTGGTGTTGATAAGAATATCAAGGTTAGCGATTGGAATGATGAGCAGTTAGGTGCAATTCGTAAGGTAATTACGGAAAGTTTCAAGGTGGAAGGCGAATTACGGTCTGAATATCAGATTTCTATTAAGCGTTTAATGGATATCGGATGCTACCGTGGTATTCGTCATCGTATCGGTTTACCGGTTCGTGGGCAGAGTACCAAAAATAACGCCAGAACACGAAAAGGCAGGAAGAAAACAGTTGCTAATAAGAAAAAAGCCACTAAATAATTGTAATTGACAATGGCAAAAAAGACTGGAGTATCAAAGAAAAGAGTTGTAAATATCGAACCTGTTGGACAGGCTCATGTGTCCTCCTCTTTTAATAATATCATTATTTCGATGACCAACAACAATGGAGAAGTTATCTCATGGTCATCCGCAGGAAAAAAAGGATTCAGAGGATCCAAGAAGAATACCCCTTATGCAGCGCAAACTGCATCTGAGGAGTGCGCAAAAACAGCTTTTGACCTGGGTTTACGTAAGGTTAAGGTTTTCGTTAAAGGGCCGGGAAACGGACGTGAGTCTGCTATTCGGGCGATGGCTAACGTCGGTATTCAGGTTACTGAAATAGTTGATGTTACTCCTTTGCCACATAATGGATGCCGTCCTCCTAAACGTCGTCGTGTTTAATTAATAGGTACTTTTAAACGTAAAATCACATGGCAAGATATATTGGTCCAAAATCCAAAATTTCACGAAAATTCGGTGAGCCTATCTATGGGCCCGATAAAGCTTTTGAGCACAAAAACTTCCCTCCGGGAATGCATGGAAACAGCAAACGCCGGAAAAAAGTTTCAGAATATGGAACTCAGCTAAAAGAAAAACAAAAAGCTAAATACATGTATGGTGTATTGGAACGTCAGTTCCGTAATCTTTTCGAGAAAGCTCATTCTCATAAAGGTGTTACTGGTACTGTTCTTTTACAACTTCTTGAAAGCCGTCTCGATAATGTAGTATTTCGTCTTGGTATCGCTCCAAGCCGGGCCGCTGCACGTCAGCTGGTATCACACAAGCATATTGTAATTAATGGATCTGTTGTAAATATCCCTTCTTACACGCTGCGTCCTGGTGAAGTGGTTAGTGTTCGCGAAAAATCTAAATCGCTTGTCGCGATCACAGACGCACTGGCAACACACCGCCATAATAAATACGCCTGGCTGGAATGGGATGGAGAAGCCAAATCTGGCAAATTTCTGAATGTTCCCAGCCGTGAAGAAATTCCGGAAAATATTAAGGAACAATTAATCGTCGAATTATATTCGAAATAATAATAATTATAGGTTTATGGCAATTTTAGCTTTCCAGAAGCCGGATAAGGTGATAATGATTGAGTCGGACAATCGGATTGGGAAATTCGAGTTTCGTCCTCTTGAGCCTGGATATGGTATTACTATAGGTAATGCTCTTCGCAGGATTTTATTGTCATCTTTAGAAGGATACGCAATCACAACGATCAAAATAGAAGGTGTAGAGCACGAATTCTCTACAATTCCCGGTGTAATCGAGGACGTAACCGAGATGATCCTTAACCTGAAACAGATCCGTTTCAAAAAGGTAGTGGATGACTTCGACAGTGAGAAAGTTTCTGTGACTATCTTTGGTCAGGAAACCTTTAAAGCCGGAGATATAAATAATTTCATTACCGGATTCAGAGTTTTAAACCCTGAATTGCTGATCTGTAACATGGAACCAGAAGTGAAACTGCAGATTGAACTCTCAATCGAAAAGGGTCGCGGATATGTTCCGGGTGTTGAAAATAAACCGTCCGAAGAAGAATTTGGAGTTATCCCAATTGACTCTATTTTCACGCCAATAAAAAATGTAAAATATGATATCGAAAACTATCGGGTAGAACAGAAAACTGACTACGAGAAATTGTTGATCGAAATCACAACTGATGGCTCCATCTATCCGAAAGACGCCCTCAAAGAAGCAGCAAAGATTCTGATTTATCATTTTATGCTCTTCTCCGATGAGAAAATTACCCTCGATTCTGATGAGAAATTTGCCAACGAAGAATTTGATGAAGAGATTCTTCACATGCGCCAGCTTCTTAAGAACCGTTTGGTTGATCTGGATCTGTCTGTGAGGGCACTGAATTGCCTCAAAGCAGCCGATGTGGATACCTTAGGAGAATTGGTAACTTATAATCGTAATGACTTATTGAAATTCCGGAACTTTGGAAAGAAATCATTAACAGAACTTGACGATTTATTGGTTAACCTGGGTTTAAGTTTTGGGATGGATATCAGTAAGTATAAATTAGACAAGGAATAATAGCAATGAGACATAGAAAGAGTTTCAATCATTTAGGCAGAACAAGTTCTCATCGTCATGCGATGTTGGCTAATATGGCAAATTCACTAATCCTGCACAAAAGGATCAGCACGACTGTTGCCAAAGCTAAGGCATTGCGTGTGTATGTTGAACCATTACTTACACGTGCAAAAAGTGATACAACCCACAATCGTCGCGAAGTTTTCAGCCTCCTGCAAAGTAAAACTGTTGTTACAGAACTTTTCAGAGATATTGTTTTGAAAATTGGAGATCGTCCGGGTGGTTATACACGGATATTAAAAACCGGAAACAGACTTGGAGATAACGCTGAGATGTGTATTATTGAATTGGTCGACTATAACGAAAACATGTTATCATCCTCAAAGAAAGAGGTATCTAAGAAACGGAGATCACGTAAAAAATCAGATAGCTCAACACCTGAAAATGTAAAGAAGGAAACTGTTGTAAGCAAAGCTGAAAATACTGTGGCTGAGGCTTCTGATACTCCTTCAACTACTGAAGAAAACGCTGAATAAATAAAGTAAAAGGAATTGGAAGGGCAACATACGTTGCCCTTTTTTTAGCTCTTTTTTTTAATTGTAATAACTTTTTTCATTTCTATCTGTTAAAAAATGAACAATAGTCTATTTTAGACTAATTATTTACAAATAATACATATATTTGAACAAACTATTTGAAACTTAAATGGACTACATTAAGAAAAAACTACTGGAAAAAGGGTTACAGGAGCGTGCTGTTGTAAAACGACTTATAAGCGAATTTGGTAATGTTGTGGTTGAAGATGTTAACATTGACCAGATTCTTACCGGGATGAAGGGAATGACCAGTTTATTAACGGTTACTTCAAAACTGGATCCGGAAAATGGTATTCGGTACCGTGGATATTCTATTCAGGAACTTCATGAATTACTTCCCAAGATTCACCCTGAAGGCGAACCATTACCAGAAGGATTATTTTATTTAATGTTACTTGGAGAATTACCAACAAGTGCGGACGCCGAATTTTTAAGTAAAGAATGGTATAACCGGAGTCATGTACCCTATCATGTGATAAAGGTACTCGAGGCAATGCCTACCACATCTAAACCAATGACACAGTTTAGTACAGGGATTATTTCGATGGCTACTGACTCAATATTCCAAAAGGCGCATAGGGCTGGGATCAATAAAAATGATTACTGGGATACTACCTACGAGGATGTGATGAACCTTATCGCCCGACTTCCGGTTATCGCTGCCTATATTTACAGAAGGAGTTTTAAAGACGGAAGTTTTATAGAACCTGATCGTGATCTGGACTGGGCTGCAAACTTTGCACACATGATGGGCTATGACAGCGAAGAAATTTATCGTCTGTTCCGGATGTATATGTGTATTCACGCCGATCATGAAGGTGGAAATGTTTCCGCACATGCAACTCATCTTGTTGGTACAGCATTAAGTAATCCTTATTATTCCTATGCCGCCGGTATGCTTGGACTTGCAGGACCTTTGCATGGTTATGCCAATCAGGAAGTGATGTTCTGGATTTATGAGATGATTAAAGTAATAGGCGATAATCATGATGAGAAAGTAATTCGTGAAAAAATCGAGGAGTATGTTCGCAAAACGATATCCGATGGTAAAGTAATTCCAGGTTACGGCCATGCTGTTTTGCGTGTGACTGACCCTAGATTTACGGCCCAGCAACAATTTGCAGAAAAATATATCAAAGACGACAGTCTGATCAATATCGTCAATATGCTTTATGATATTGTTCCGCCGATTCTGAAATCTTTGGGAAAAGTTAAAAACCCATGGCCTAATGTAGATGCATTCTCAGGTGCTCTTCTTCAGCATTACGGTATTGACGAGTACTTTTTCTATACGGTTATGTTTGGCGTTAGCAGGGCCTTAGGTGTTTTGGCTCAATTGGTCTGGGACAGAATGTATAACCTTCCTCTCGAAAGGCCATCATCTGAGACTCTTGAATGGTTTAAGCAAAAAGCAGGCATCTAAGCATTTTACATATTTATATTTAAAGGGGATCTTCGGATCCCTTTTCTGTTTTGATAACTCACCTTTTATCCTTTTTACACCCTTTTTGATTTGCAGATTAGAATCATTTTGAATTTGAAAATTCTTAGGATATTTAATAAAATGAGCCGATCTTTATATTCTTAAATCTATAATCACTTTAAATTTTTTATGCCATGAAAAGCCTTAAAGGATCAAAGACTGAACAAAATTTGCTCAAAGCATTCGCCGGAGAATCCCAGGCACGAATGAAGTATGATTACTTTGCTAAACAGGCAAAAAAAGAGGGCCTCGAACAAATCGCAGCAATTTTTGATGAGACTGCATTGAATGAACGCGAACATGCCAAACGGTTTTTTAAGTTCCTGGAAGGGGGTCAGGTGGAAATTACAGCTACCTTTCCAGCAGGTATTATAGGCACAACACTTGAAAATTTAAAGGCGGCGGCTGAAGGTGAGAACGAAGAATGGACCGAATTATATCCCATGTTTGCCAGGATAGCTGATGAGGAGGGCTATTTTGAAGTGGCTGCTGCATTTAAACTGATCGCAAAGGTCGAAAAAGCCCATGAGGAACGTTATAATACGCTTTATACCAATCTTGAAGAAGGTAAAGTTTTTGAACGGGATGGTAAAGTAGTTTGGAAATGCCGTAATTGTGGTTACCTGCACGAAGGCACCAAACCACCTCTTAATTGTCCCGCTTGTCTCCATCCACAATCTTATTTTGAAATTAAGGATTCTAATTATTGATTTTACGACTGTTTTTATTTGGACTAAATAGGTATTTCATCCCTTTTTGATTTGTACTCTGTAATAATCAGATTTAAACTGAAAATTGAGAGTCAATTTGTGCGCCCTTCAGCCAGGCTTTATAATGTAAGATACATTAAATCAGCTCTTAATGTTGTTTAGAATGTTTCTATTTATCAAATAAATGATTATATTGTTCGAAAATTCGTAAAAAGCTGATAATCAATATGAAACATAAGGTTTAATTTATATTATGTATCTTTACTACGCTAATTAAAATATCGGCTTATGAAAAAGTTAATTGTCCTTGTTGTAGTAGGGTTGTGTTTAAATCAGTCGTTTGCGGGTGGATTGCTGACAAATGGCAATCAAAGTGCTCAATACATCCGAATGCTTTCAAGAAACGCTTCGACCGACGTTGATGCAGTTTACTTTAATCCTGCAGGGTTAATGAAAATGGAAAATGGATTTTATTTTGCTATTCAAAACCAAAGTTTGTACCAGACAAAATCAGTGCAAAGTGGCTTTCCCCTCCTTAACACCGGGAAATACGATGGAATGCTGAGTGCAGATATATTTCCAACAGCTTATGCAGTTTATAAAAAGGATCGTGTTGCATTCTCTTTGGGTCTCGGTCCGAACAGCGGAGGCGGCAGTGCTGATTTTGATAAAGGTTTACCATCATTTGAGAAAGAGATATCAACTTTACCGCCTAATTTGGCCGAATTGAGTAAGCTGGGTATGAACGTTCAGGGTTATAATGTGGATCTGAGTTTTAATGGTAAATCTGTTTATTGGGGAATTCAGGGAGGCGTATCTGTGAAGATTAACGAAATATTCTCTGTATATGGCGGATTGAGATATGTCCCGGCGACTAATAAATATTTTGGTTACCTTAAAAATATTTCCCTTAATGTAAATGGGACTGTCAAAAATGCTGCCTCATTCCTGTCAGGTGATGTAACAAATGTTTTGCACGGTCTTGCTGCCCAGGCTGTTGGAGGTGCGGCTAGTGTTCAGCCACTCATCACCGCAGGTGCCGGCTCCTATCCGCTTGCAGTAATTGAGGGTGCTGGATATATCAGTACTGCACAGAGGACTCAGATTGAACAGGGATTGATGCAACTTACAGGCCTTAGTCAGGCTCAGATAAACGAAATGACAGTATCACAAATCCAAAAGGCCTTTAATGCAGGTGCCGCATCCTTGAATGGCAAGGCCGCTCAGATGACTGCTGTTGCAGGAACTCTGGGAGATAAATTGGTTGATGTAACACAAACTGGTGGGGGAATAACACCAATCGTCGGAGTTAATATATCCCCGGCCAAAAATCTAAATATTGGGCTGAAATACGAATTCATGACGAAATTAACATTGCAAAACAACACCAAAGTCGATGGAACAGGTCTTTTCCCCGATAAGAAGAAGACTGGCAGCGATGTTCCTGCCTTGTTCTCAGTAGGAGCTGATTATAAAGTTTCTAAATTTAACTTTTCTGCCTCGTTTAATCATTACTACGACAAAGGGGTCGATTGGGGAATGAATATATATGATGAACCCCGTGTGATTAACCATAATACCTGGGAAGTGGCCTTAGGAACTAAATATCAGCTAGTGAAGAAACTCGCATTAAGTGTAGGCTATCTCAGAACAAATATGGGTGTCTACCCACAATTCCAGAGTGATTTTAGTTTCTATAACAACACGGCAGATACCTTCGGTGGCGGGTTTGAATTCAAACTGACATCCAAATTGACTGCGGACGCAGGCGTCATATACACGAAATACAAAGACGCACAGAAAACATTTCAGGCTGCGACCTATAATTCGTATACATCACCAATCTATAATGAAACCTATTCAAAGCATAATCTTGGTTTCGCAATCGGTTTATGCTACCATGTGGGAGGATTGTAGTTTATGAAGCTAAACAGTTCTTCTTCAATTTTATTGAGATAAAAAGACTTGTACAAAAAGAAGCGCACTCAATCCTGAATGCGCTTCTTTTTGTATTGTAAATTATGACCCTAATCCCTTGCAACTGTGTTATGAACAATATATGAATGAGTTACCGGCATTGCCTTTCTATACACCGCCGAGACTCCGCAATACCTTTCATGAGATAAGTTAATTGCTTTTTCAAGTTTGTCTTCAGGCAGATTATTGCCCCAAAACTCATAAATTATATGCATGCTTGTATAATGAACCGGTTGCTCCTCCGATTGCTCACCTTCAACTTTTACATCGAAATTGTCCAGTTCGACCCTCATCTTTGTTAGAATTGAAATCACGTCCATAGCAGTGCAACCAGCCAGTGCAACCAGCATAAGCGGCTTTGGGCGTGGGCCTAAGTTCCTGCCTCCGAATTGCTCTCCGGCATCAAGCATAATCTTATGACCATTTACCTCTGCTTCAAAGGCCATCCCGTCTTTCCACGAGATACTTATATCTTGTTTCATTTAGTATATTTTTTATTGTTCATTATTTATACTTAGCCTGTCTAATTGTTTGAACTGGAATTGCAACTGGCCTTTGGCTGCTGGCTACCAGCAAAATTCCATTCGTTTGATATCTCTTAACAAATAAGGGATAAACATGTCCTTAAAGTATACCCGCCAGACTCTGGTTGCAATTGGCCAGCCACTTATTTGTTCAGAATATAATCAATATCAGTTAATTGAAACCTTTAAAACATCACTTATGGCACTCTTAAAAGTTTCCTTTGGCAATGCACCAAGCGCCATTTGTGGTTGACCCTCGGCAGGAACAAACAATATGGACGGTATGCTCTGAATCCCAAACATGCCTGCAAGTTCCTGTTGCTCCTCAGTATTCACCTTATAAATATTTAATTTATCTCCATATTCGTTTTGAAGATCTTCCAGAATCGGTGCGATCATCTTGCACGGTCCACACCAATCGGCGTAAAAATCAATGATTGCAGGGACAGTCCCTTCAAATTTCCACTCTTTGTTTAATTCAAAGTTAAATACCTTCTCCTTAAAACTTTCCTTTGTTAAATGTTCCAAAGCCATACTATTTTGTATTAAATGAATTACAATAAACTATTTGCTATTAACAATAATTGTGACACAAAAGTATTAAATAGTTTTGAATAAAAAAAATATTTATAAAAAACTTGCTACCGGCAAAATATGTGTTTGAAAATAGTTGTCATCTTTGTAGTTTTGTGCAAAGAATATTACAAAGATGGGAACTACCTCCGGAATAATGGGAATGATTTACGAGCTGAAGAAAAAATGCTCTGAGGTTGACCAAAAGTTAATGGACGATCTTAAGATTTCACAATCAGAGTTGTTGTTCTTTTCTTCACTTGATAATTGTCAGGGGATTAGTAGTCCTGAATTGGCGAAACATATGGGGCTTTCACTTTCACGGATCAGCCGGGTCGTTGACAAGTTGGTTGTGAATGGTTATCTGGACCGAAAAACGGATGATTCTGACAGACGTGCGATCCGGTTATGCCTTACTCCCAGAGGTAAGGCGGTACGCAGTAAAATAGATAAGGTTCGCAATGAATGTGAACATCGGTTGCTTGACATTATTCCGCCGGATGACATTGAGTATATTGAAAAGTTGTTTACAGAAATTACCCAAAAGATGTAACGCTTGTTTATTTTAAATCTAAAGGAATAAAATATATCCATATTATGTGGTTTTTTTAAATTTGCACTCCTGACCCCAGTGGAAAAAGATATGTTAATTTTATTGCCGCGGTATGATATGGAATGAGCGAATTGAATGTGCAACACGCGAAGAGATGCGGATCATTCAATCAGAAAGATTATGTGAAACAGTGAGGCGCATCTATCACAATGTCCCGTATTATCGTAAAAAAATGCATGATATTGGACTAAGTCCCGGTGATATTGAAGATGTTGATGACCTTAGAAAACTTCCTTTTACTACAAAAATTGATTTGCGCGATAACTATCCCTTTGGATTGTTTACTGTTCCAATGAGTGAGATCGTTCGCCTGCACGCCTCCTCCGGAACTACAGGGAAACCTACCGTAGTCGGTTATACCCGAAAGGATATTCAGATGTGGTCAGAGGTAGTTACAAGGTCATTGTGTATGGCAGGAGTTCACCGTAACGACATAGTCCAGATTGCTTATGGATATGGATTATTTACCGGAGGACTGGGATTACATTATGGTACTGAAAATCTAGGCGCTTCTGTTATTCCAATTTCAGGGGGTAACACAAGCAAGCAGGTTCAGTTAATCGAAGACTTTGGAAGCACTGTCCTTTGCTGTACTCCATCCTATGCGCTTAACATCGCTGAAGTGATAAGAGAAATGAATGTGGATATTCGTAAACTGAAGCTAAGGGTTGGAATCTTTGGTGCGGAACCCTGGTCAGAGGCAATGCGAAGGGAAATTGAAACGAAACTTAGAATAAAAGCTATTGATATATATGGTCTAAGTGAGATAGTAGGACCTGGAGTTTCATGTGAATGTGAAGAACAGGCAGGTATGCATATTAATGAAGATCATTTTCTGCCTGAGGTAATTGATCCCGAAACTCTTGAACCTGTAGAACCAGGCGAAACCGGTGAACTTGTTTTTACTACAATTACAAAAGAAGGTCTTCCTCTGTTACGTTACCGCACCCGTGACCTTACCAGACTACACTATGAGAAATGTGCCTGCGGACGTACGTTAGTCCGTATGGAGAAATGCAAGGGTCGCAGTGATGATATGTTAATAATCAGGGGTGTAAATGTATTCCCATCTCAGGTTGAAACCGTTCTTCTGAATATGAGTGAAGTTGAGCCACATTATCTTATAATTATTGATAGGGAAGGAACATTGGATAGTATGTCCCTGATGGTTGAAGTACAGGAACAGTTCTTTTCAGATGAAATAAAAAAACTTCAGGAGTTACGATTGAAAATTATCCGTAATCTCGAGAGTGTTCTTGGGATATCTGTAAATGTCAAGCTTGTTGAACCAAAAACTATCGAACGTACTGCGGGAAAAGCAGTTCGGGTAATCGACAACCGGAAGATATAGAAATATGAGAAAGATCCTCTTTTGTTTGGAAGGATAATTCTACTTTTGATTCAAACATGTTTTTTATTGGGTCAAATTAGAATGAATAATTAATGAAAAAAACTCGACACGATGTTAGTTAAGCAATTGACAGTATTTTTAGAAAATAAATCAGGACGATTGAATGAAGTATCACAAATACTTGGCCAATCGGGTATTAATATGCTTGCTTTTACAGTTGCAGACACTTCACAGTTTGGTATCCTGCGTCTTATCGTTTCTGATCCTGGGCGGGCGTGTGCCATATTACGTGAAAATGAATTCTCCGTCAACCTCACTGATGTGGTATGTCTTAGTTGTCCAAACAAACCTGGAGCGCTTGCCAAGGCACTCCGGATTTTGTCAGATAATAAGATTTCGATCGCCTATTTATATGCTTTTTCAATGGGCGATTCCGCAAATGTTGTTCTAAAACCCGATAACCTCGAAGAGTGCGTCAAGGTTCTGCAGGAGCATAAAATGGAACTTATTAAAGCCAGTGAATTGTATCAGATTTGAACAAATATTTAGCTTCCCGTCGGGGCGAAACTAGGAATCCCACTGTTGCTTAGACAATCAGAAATACCATTAAAAATCCGATTATGAGATCTAATTTAAATGAAACACAAGCAAAACAAATTTATCAGGTAAAAATTGTGCTTATTGATACTAAGCCAAAAATATGGAGAAGATTATTAGTATCCTCTGATATATTGCTGGTTGATCTTCATAGAATAATTCAGACCACTATGGGATGGACAAATTCCCATTTGCACCGGTTTAATGATGGTGTCATGGACTATTCTCCAAAAGAATTTGAGGTTGAAGACAGTATAGATTCACGTAAAGTGAAATTAAAGAAAATATTGAAAAAAGAAGGATCTAAAATATTGTATGAGTATGATTTTGGTGACAGTTGGGATCACGATATAATATTAGAAAAAATAATAACAGAAGATGTAAAAGGCCAAATTCCGGAATGCATGAGCGGGAAAGGAAATTGTCCTCCAGAGGATTGCGGTGGTACATGGGGATATATGGATTTATTAAAAACAATTTCCAATCCTAAGCACGAGGATTATAAGTCAATGATGGATTGGCTTGGAGGAGAATTTGATCCTGCTTTTTTTGATAAAGAACTTATAAACTCACAATTAAAACAAAAGGACTTTGGTTGTATATGGATAGAATAAATTAACACAAGAAAAATTCCTATGTTAGCATTTATATACCTGTTTACTTTAATATACTTCTTGAATTGTAAATTTTATCCTTGTTTATCTCCATTTAGAAACCCATGACAGCCTTTCTCCGTCAGCTGACTTATACTCCTCTAAACTCTTTTATTAACATTTTCCTGATGTTCCAAAATGTCGCCCGGCTGACAGTCTAATGCAATACAAATAGCTTCCAGAGTAGTGAACCTGATTGCTTTTGCTTTACCGGTTTTTAAAATAGAAAGGTTTGACAAAGTTAAATCAACTTTTTCTGATAGCTCATTAAGTGACATCTTTCTCCTTGCCATCATTACATCCAGGTTTACAATAATCGGCATAATTTAGACGGTTAAATCGTTTTCGTTTTGAATTTCAACTCCTTTAGAGAAGATCGTAGCAATAACATAAATTACTGCTGCCATCAAAATAAATGCCTGACTGTCGACCCAAAACTGATTTAGGGCGTCGATAGCATAACCCCGGGCCTGCAAATCCATGGCTATGTGTCGGGCCAGATTACTTAAAAGTCCGGTTGCCAGCGTGTAATAACTAATTTGCAGAATCTGTTCAGAGACAAAGTTGCTGAAGGGTTTTGACAAATTAATTTTCGTTACAAGTCTGATGACTACATAAAATAATAATACTTTCAGAATTGAAATGGCCAGAATAAAACCATACATGCTGAAAAAGGCCCATTTACTTGCAATATACATTTGACTTAGATCCAGCTTTTGAAATAGGTTTTTCACAAATTCAGGCTTAAAAAGACTGAAAAAGAAATTAACCAGCAAGCCTCCGGCTTCAATACACAAGCCGACGAAGATGATCCAGACAACAATCTTAAGACCTTTAAATACGAAGTTGTTTGTTTTTGACATAATTGTGGAAGTTTTAATTATGTCGCAAATATAATAAATATTTATTGATATACAATAAATATACATTTATATTCAATTATTATCTGATTGTCAAAACCTCAATTTTGAAACCTGCCTTAACTTTACGTGAAACCACTCGGCGGGATTAAAAACCCTGCTGACTATTATTAAATATACTGTTGTATATTTTTATTCCAAGTCCAATGTTATCAATATTTTCTTTAACCTTTGTAATCAAATCAAAGGGTAAATTACCTATTTTCTTAATCAGCCTTTTGTTGTCAATAGCACGTATCTGGTCAATCACTATATCACAGTTTTCATTCAATTCAGTCATGCCTTTTTTTAAATGAACTCTCAAAATATCAACATCTACGAGTTACAATGATATAACCATCGATCAGGGTTTTGTTCATGTGATTATTTCCTTATATGACGAATGATTAGAAGTTAATTCAGGGATTTTTTTTACCTTGCGTCCAAATTAAATCAGTCAGAAGTAATAAATAATTTGTGTGAAAAAAGTTTCAATTCAAGGCATAAAAGGATCATTTCACGAGGATGCTGCAAGACGGTATTTTGATGATGAGATTGAAATAGTCGAATGTAAATCGTTTCGTAGTGTTTGCGAACTAATTGATGAAGATAAGGTTGACTATGCTGTGATGGCAATTGAAAATTCTATCGCAGGAAGCATACTTCAGAACTACTCCTTGATTCGTGATTATCACCTGCGCATCACGGGGGAGATATATATCCATATTCAGATGAATCTGATGGTTCTGCCGGGAGTGAGGAAGAAAGATATTAAAGAGATCTACTCACATCCGGTTTCATTTCTTCAATGTGCCGAATATCTGGAGAAATATTTCCCTAATGTTGAAACAAAAGAATTAGGGGATAACGCAGCTGTTGCAAGACTTATTGCAAAGGAAAAGATCACTTATGCGGCTGCAATAAGCAATTTAAGATCAGCTCAGCTTTATGGTCTCGAGGTGATTGATAAAGGCATTGAGAGTAATAAGAAGAATTATACCCGTTTTCTTATTTTATCAAAACATTCGCCGTCATCTGAAAATTCAAACAAAGCATCCATTTGCTTTGAAGTTGGCCATTTTCATGGTGCTTTGGCTAAAGTTTTAAATACCTTTGCGGAGAATGAAATTAACCTGACTAAAATCCAGTCACTGCCAATTATAGGAAAACCAAACGAATATTCCTTTCATGTTGACGTTGAATGGGATTCAATAGAGAATTATGAGAAGGCCATACATATGGTTTTAAAAAATGTTTCCAGCCTGGCTATACTGGGAGAATATGTCAGGGGAGAGGTTGCAATACATAACGAATAAATAAACTGATATGGGAAATCTAGCTATCTTTTTCGGACCTGAAGGAGGATCCGTGAATCGTGTTGCCAAGGCACTCGCTTTAAAAATTGAAAACCTTAAACCGGCACTGATTCCGATAAATGAAGCCTCAGCTGACGACCTGGCACGATATGATATAATCATTTTTGGAATTTCAACCATTGGTCGGGATACGTGGGATCAAAAATTTGGAAATATCGACTGGGCCAGGTTCATGCCTATCGTGTCTGCTTTTGACTTCTCAGGAAAAAAGGTTGCAGTTTTCGGACTTGGCGACCATATCACATATGCCTATCATTTTGTCAATTCTATGGGAATTCTTGCCAAATCTGTCGTCAAAAATGGTGGACAGCTTGTTGGGAAAGTTAGCCCTGAAGGATATGATTTTCAGGATTCTGAAGCACTTGAAGGTGGTTTGTTCCTTGGTTTGCCTATCGATGAGGATTTCGAACCTGAACTCACAGATGGTCGTCTGAATGTGTGGATTAACCAGTTAAATCAGGAGTTTTGAATCAGATTCCGATGAATACACCGATAGATTACGATCTTGTTGAACAGAAAATAGCAGAACTTGAAGTTCCTGATATTGGAAATGCATCCATACGGGAAATAGTGCAACTAGTGAGTAGTATTGAAGCTGCGACAGGAGAGCAATATATCCGCATGGAAATGGGGGTCCCCGGGTTGCCACCGGCATCTGTTGGCGTAGATGCTGAGATCGAAGCACTGCGCAATAATGTAGCTGCAGCATACCCTCGAATCGACGGGATACAGATACTTAAGGATGAGACTTCGCGTTTTGTAAAGCTCTTTATGGATATTCATGTAAGCCCTGAAGGGTGTATTCCCACTGTGGGCTCTATGGAAGGAAGTTACGCTGCATTTCTGGTTTCAGGAAGCTGCTACAAAGAGAGGGATACGGCATTATTTATTGACCCCGGCTTTCCAGTACAAAAACAGCAAATGCTTGTGATGAATCAAAAATATGAGACATTCGATGTTTTTGATTTTCGGGGTGAAAAACTTAGCGACAAGCTTGAATCATACCTTTCAAAAGGAAATATAAATTGTATAGTCTATTCTAATCCGAATAATCCGGCCTGGATCTGTTTTGACGAACATGAATTAAGCATAATTGGAGATCTGGCAAACAAATATGATGTGATTATCATTGAGGATCTGGCTTATTTCGGAATGGATTTCAGATCAGATCTTTCCTTGCCTGGAGTACCCCCCTATCAGGTGACTGTTGCAAATTATACCGGAAATTATATTTTGATGATCTCCAGTTCAAAAGTTTTTTCTTATGCAGGTCAGCGGATTGGGATGATGGTGATTTCAGATGCTTTATATCACAGGCATTTCCCCTATCTCGAAGAGAGGTTACATGTACATGGTTTTGGTAATGCAGTTGTTCACAGGGTTTTGTATTCATTGACCTCTGGCACGTCGCATTCCGCCCAATATGCCCTTGCTGCGATGTTCAAGGGCGCAAATGACGGAAATTTTGATTTCATCGGGCAGGTTAAAGAATATGGTGAAAAGGCTAAAATCATGAAACGTATTTTTATTGAAAACGGATTTGCAATTGTTTATGATAATGACCTCGGTCAACCTGTTGGAGATGGATTTTACTTTACAATTGGTTATCCCGGGATGTCAGGAGCCACTTTATTGCACAAATTACTTTATTACGGAGTAAGTGCAATTTCCTTAGGCAATACCGGTAGTATAAAAGAAGGTTTAAGAGCCTGTGTATCAAATGTAAAAAGATCACAATTCGGCGATCTTGAAATTCGTCTGAAAAAATTTCATACAGATTTCCCTGTTTAACAGGAGAAACAAATAGTCCTGATAAGTATCCAAAAAGTGAGCACCTAATAAACATCAGAAAAAGATGGCAAAAGTCAGAGGAGCAGTTGTTGTCGACAACGAAGAATGTAAGGGTTGCAACCTTTGTGTAGTGGCCTGCCCAACCCAGACCCTTGCACTTAATCGTAATGTTAACAACAAGGGATATCATTATTCATATATGGAAAATCCGGAAAATTGTACCGGCTGTACGAATTGTTCTGCAGTTTGTCCCGATAGCTGTATCACTGTGTACCGGACAAAAGCTGAACATTAACTATTTCTTTAAATCCTGAATATGGGAGAGTTAAGATTAATGAAAGGGAATGAGGTAATTGCTGAGGCGGCAATTCGCTGTGGATGTGATGGTTATTTTGGATATCCAATTACTCCGCAGTCCGAGGTTATGGAAACTTTAATGACGCTACGACCATGGGAATCAACAGGTATGGTTGTGTTGCAGGCAGAAAGTGAAATAGCCTCTATTCACATGGTTTACGGCGCAGCAGGTGCCGGCAAACGTGTAATGACTTCATCATCAAGTCCTGGAATCAGCCTTATGGCGGAGGGGATATCCTACATTGCAGGTTCAGAATTGCCCTGCGTGATTGTTAACGTGCAGCGAGGTGGCCCTGGCCTTGGAACAATTCAGCCATCCCAGGCCGACTATAACCAGGCGACAAAAGGGGGAGGTCATGGAGATTATTCTCTTCTTGTATTAGCTCCGGCCTCAGTTCAGGAAATGCACGACTTTGTTATTCTTGGTTTTGAGCTGGCATTCAAATTCAGAAATCCTGTCATGATCCTGGCCGATGGAGTAATCGGACAATTAATGGAAAAGGTTGAACTTATCGACCAGCGCCCGCGCTGGACGAATGAACAAATCTCGGAGATTTCAGGTGATTGGGCAACAATTGGTAAATCAAAGGTTCGAAAGAAACATGTGATTACATCGTTGGAGATGGACTCCAATATGATGGAGAACAATAACCTTCGTCTTCAGGCCAAATACAATAAGATGAAAGCCGAAGAGGTTAGATATGAGGAAATAAATTGTGATGATGCTGAATATATCATCGTTGCTTTTGGTTCTGCGGCAAGGATATGTCAGAAGACTGTTCAGATTGCCCGTCGTAAAGGGGTGAAACTTGGCCTGATACGCCCTATAACCCTATTCCCCTTCCCTGAAAAAATAATTTCCGGCTATGCAAGTCGGGTTAAAGGTTTTTTGTCTGTTGAATTCAATGCCGGACAAATGGTCAATGACATCCGTCTTGCTGTAAACGGGAAAACCCGAGTAGAATATTTCGGAAGAATGGGAGGTATTGTACCTACTCCCGACGAGGTTGAAGAGGCTTTGGAACAACGATTTTTAAAAGAGGACTTATGTCGGTATTAACTGAAAAAATCAACGCAATCATTAAACCGGAGAATCTGGTTTATAGCAAATCACCGCTCCTGAACGATGATTCAATGCATTATTGTCCTGGCTGCAGTCATGGTGTCGTACATCGTCTTATTGCCGAAGTTATTGACGAAATGGGGATTCAGGAAGAGACAATTGGTGTTTCGCCCGTAGGATGTGCCGTATTTGCCTATAATTATATTGACATCGACTGGCAGGAAGCAGCACATGGTCGTGCCCCGGCTGTTGCCACTGGAATAAAACGAGTGATGCCCGAAAAATATGTTTTCTCCTACCAGGGTGATGGCGATTTGGCGGCAATAGGTACAGCTGAGACTTTTCATGCCGTAAACCGCGGAGAGAATATAGTTATGATCTTTATAAATAATGCTATTTATGGGATGACAGGGGGCCAAATGGCTCCAACAACACTTGTAGGACAAATCACGTCCACCACTCCACATGGCAGGAATGTTGATTTGAATGGTTATCCTTTAAAGATTACTGAGCTTTTGGCTCAATTACCGGGAGCGGCCTTTGTTACTCGTCAAAGCGTTCAAACACCTGCTGCCGTTCGCAAGACTAAGAAGGCAATCCGAAAAGCATTTGAAATTCAGGCTCAAAAGAAAGGTACTGCCTTTGTCGAGGTTGTTTCGACTTGTAGTTCAGGATGGAAACTAAGTCCCGTGGCCTCAAATAAATGGATGGAAGAAAATATGTTTCCTCAATATCCTTTGGGCGACCTTAAGGATACAGGTCGTGCAGATGCCAGTTTATACAAGGTCAAGGGTTAAGACACTTTATAACGTTGAAAAATTATGACAGAAGAAATAATCATAGCGGGATTTGGCGGACAAGGTGTTCTTTCAATGGGAAAAATCCTGGCATATTCAGGAGTTATGCAGGATCAGGAAGTTGCCTGGTTTCCCTCTTATGGCCCTGAAATGCGCGGTGGAACGGCGAATGTAACTGTTATTCTCAGCGACGAACGAATAAGTTCGCCCATTTTGCATGAGTTTGATACTGCAATTATTCTTAACCAGCAGTCGATGAATAAGTTCGAATCACGTGTTAAGATTGGCGGTACACTACTCTATGATCCTAACGGGATTCTCCATCACCCAACCAGAAAAGATATTACCATTTTAAGGGTTGAGGGAGCTCGCTTGGCTGTAGAGATGGGAAATCCGCTTACTTTCAATATGATTGTTCTGGGAGCTTTTTTAAAGGCAAAGCCGGTTATAAAGCTTGAGAATGTGAAAAAGGGGTTGGAAAAATCTCTGCCGGAGAGACATCATAAACTGATCCCATTAAATCTTGCGGCGATTGAAATCGGACAGGAAAATCTCGAAGTTGTCCATTCAGTTTAGGCTATTAGGGGCTTAGGCTATTCGGGGTTTAGGCTGATAGGGGCTTAGGTTGCTAAGGGTTTGGGCAGTTGGGCAACAACCGATTAGCTAAATAGCCAAACAGCCGAATAGTCGAATATCCGAATAGCCGAATATCTGAACAAGCTGCCATCCGGCTCCTCCTCACAGTAACCCATGGTCAATCTGCCAAACAATGTATTCAATCATCCGGTCTTCGTTGGCTGCATCATACTGCGATTTCAGGTTATGCCCAAAAATACGTGCAACACCTTGCCAGAAAAATGCACTGAACCCACCCTTGAACTCCTTAATGATTTCATAGGAGGAGTGTCCGGTTTCACGATCTATTAACTTTATCAGAATACGTCCCTGGGAAATAGACATAGAACGGAGCTGACTCTCATATTCATTAAAAAGATCCTTCTCAATCTTCTTAATGTAGTCTTTGCGTTCACGTTCATTCTTAAAAGTTGTATAAACACTATTGTATTCCTTAAGTTTTATTGCCGCTAGTTTAGCGATGGGATAAACCTTTAAGACTCTCATCTCTAGTACGGTATACTGATGAAGTGCCCTCCTTGGCCAATCTTTTGGCTGTGGATATACGATAATTTCGGGTAACGCTACCTGCAGAATTGAATCAGGAACAAGGCTCTTGTCGTCGTACTTGTATGGAGGCAAGTCTTTTACCTGACTGAATCCTGCCAAAGGAAAACAAATAAATAAATATACATACAACCACTTCAACATCGTCTCAGCTATTTTTAGATTGCCAAAATTAGTAAACGATACAGGATGAACGAATGTTTTAAAGGTTATTAAATTCCAAAAATTGTTAACTGCGGATATTTAAATAGATATCTTTGTAAATAGGATCGAATTGAAGTGTTTGAAATAAATAAACAAGGGAAAATATGAAGGTTGATGTTTCGTCTGAGATCGGGGCCTTAAAGGGTGTGATCCTCCATACACCGGGCCATGAAGTTGAGAATATGACACCTGAGAATGCCGAACGTGCTCTTTATAGTGATATTCTTAATCTTTCTGTGGCAACAAAGGAATATATTTATTTAAAAAGGGTATTGGATAGGGTCACCGGCACCTGTGAAGTGAAGGATTTACTCGTCGAAACGCTTCAGGATGATCGGGTAAGGGAAGATTTAATCCGTCGTATAGCAACTTCTGAAGATGCCGCGGCCGAGATTGAATTATTGTTGCGTATGTCTCCACAACTTCTAGCTACTCAACTTATTGAAGGGGTCGTCCTGAAAAGGGATAACCTTACCCGGTTTTTAAGCAAAGAACGGTACTCCATGCGGCCGTTGCATAACTTCCTTTTCACAAGAGATGCCTCCATGACACTCTATGGTGAGGTACTCATTGGTAAAATGGCCCGTAAAGTCAGGGATCGTGAATCAATGATTATGGAAGCAATTTTTAAAAGTCACCCTGGTTTCGGAGTGAACACAATAAATCCGGTAAGTCTGATAACTGATTCCGGAAATTTGTCAAATATTACTATCGAAGGTGGTGATGTGTTGATCGCGAATGATGATGTTCTTGTAATAGGAAATGGTTCCCGCACTTCAACTGAAGGAATTGATTTTCTAATTGAGGTAATCAAGGCAAAAAGGACAGGTCTTAAACATTTGATTGTTCAGGAACTACCTGAAAGTCCGGAATCATTTATCCATCTTGATATGACTTTCACATTCCTGAACAAGGATTCCTGCATGATTTATAAACCATTGATTCTTCAAAGCAGTAAATTTCATACAATACATATTACGATTGATAATGGTGTCGTTACAGGGATACACGAGCGAAAAAATATACTTAAAGCCCTTGATAAGCTTGGTCTTGAATTAAAACCTGTGTTTTGTGGCGGGAAGCAGGATCCGTGGATCATGGAGCGTGAACAGTGGCATAGCGGTGCTAACTTCTTTGCCTTTGCTCCCGGGAAAGTGATTGGTTACGAACGTAATGACTATACATTGGAAGATATGAGCAGGAATGGGTTCACGATTATCCGGGCACAGGATTTTCTTGAAAAGAACCTGGATCATAACGATTTCAGTAAGCTTGTAGTTACTATACCGGGCTCTGAACTGGCACGTGGCGGTGGAGGTGCCCGATGTATGACAATGCCTTTCTCCCGGGAAAAAGTCGAGTGGTGATCATTGTTAATTTACAAATTTTGCTTTAAAAACAATAAATCATTCATATCGTATTTGGTGCCAGCTTCTGGCGACTGGCATTTTGCAGACCTTGTATCTAATCTTGAATAGTGTGAATAATGCGCAAATTAAATAACGAGGAGCTTCCCCGGCTATCATCTGAGGACTTTAAACAAGCAGCCAAGATGCCTTTTGTGGTTGTGCTTGACAATGTAAGAAGTTGCAATAATGTGGGTTCTATATTCCGTACCTCAGATGCTCTTCTCGTGGATAAAATATATTTATGCGGGATTACCGCCACACCTCCCGATAAAGAGATTCATAAAACTGCCCTGGGAGCGGAGAATACTGTTGACTGGGAATATGTTAGCACAACAGAAGAAGCTGTCGACAGGCTAAAACAGATAGGTTATTTGATATTTGCCATCGAGCAGGTTGAAGGAAGTATTCCTCTGAATGACTTTTTACCCTCAGCATTGGAAAAAATGGCTCTTATTTTTGGCAATGAGGTAAAGGGGGTACAGCAGGAGGTGGTTGATCTTTGTGACATGACAATTGAAATTCCACAGTTCGGAACCAAGCATTCTTTTAATATTGCTGTTAGTGCAGGAATTGTTCTTTGGGACCTGTTTAATAAACTAAATCAAACAGGCTAGTAGCCGCTGATGTAGGTAGGTTTTATTTGTAACGTTGGTCACAAGGAATACAAAGTTAAATAAAAGATTCTTAATGCTTTAATTGTAATGTCATGAACAGAATGATATTTTTTTTGATTTTGAGCATTCCTGTATTAGCCATTTCGTGGAGAACATTATTTAACATTAAAAGTCATGGCTTTTATAGATTTTTCAGTTGGGAGTGCATCTTATGGCTTTTTGTTTCAAACTATAGATACTGGTTTGATACTCCCTTTTCGGTAAATCAAACTTTTTCATGGATTTTTCTAATAATATCCGGTTACCTGATTGTTGCCGGAATGATTCTTATGAAAAAAATTGGAAAACCGGAGAATAAGAGAAACGAAAAAACACTTTATCAATTTGAAAGAACTACTGAATTAATAGACAAAGGGATTTATAAATATATTAGACACCCGCTTTATTCTTCATTGCTATTTTTGACCTGGGGGATTTTCTTAAAAAATACCTCGATTGAATTATTAATTATATCTGTACTCTCTACACTATTCCTATATCTGACAGCCATATTTGATGAAAAAGGATGTATTAAGTTCTTTGGAGACAAGTATATTGAATATATGAAAAAAAGTAAAAGATTTTTACCTTTTATAATTTGATAAACAACTTAGTATATGGCAGAAACTATATCATTTGGACTTTTATGTATCACTTCTTTCTTTACCTTAATAAACCCATTGGGGACAATGCCCGTCTTTATGTCGATGACAGCAGATTTATCGGTTGCTGACAGGAACAAAACTGCCTGGAAAGCCTCCGTAGTTTCTCTGATTACAATTATTGGATTTGCCTTTACCGGTCAGCTTTTATTTAAGTTTTTTGGTATTATCTTACGACTCACAGGAAGTGCTATATAAAGTATTTCCGAAAATGAACGAATTTATAAGAAAAGCTATTGAACAAAGATTTGTATTATTACACGACTTGTTTATTTCTTATTCAAATTGCTTCATTCCTGGGGATCACACGAGTTTCTTTAAGCCGAATTAAAAATCGTTTAGCCAGGAAGTAAATCTCTCAATTTTTGTATCTTTTGTTATCGTTTTGACTTTTTGTACAAATTCAGTTACGAAACCTCTAAAATGACTCCTGTAGATACTGGTAATTTAACACAAGATATCATTGCAATCAAAAATGATTTTGCAAATATGTATCTTATCAAAGACAGCTCAAAATACATTGCAATAGATGCCGGAAAAGACTTAAATGTGATTGAAACAGAATTAAAGAAACTCAAGATTGATCCATGTGATATTGAAGCCGTTTTATTGACACATTCGGATATGGACCATGTGGCAGCCCTTCCGTTGTTTAAATGCTCTAAACTTTACATGGCTAGGAACGAAGAAAAAATGCTTAATGGTGAAATGCAAAAAGTACCTGGTTACAATAATTCATTAAGTAGAAAAGATTATACTCTCCTGGACGACCAACAAACATTAAATATTGGTTCGGTTAAAATATTTGGAATTCTTACTGCCGGACACACAAGTGGTTCCATGTGTTTTCAAGTAAACGTCAAATATTTATTTACCGGCGACATATTAAGTTTGCATGATGGCAAACTCGGGCAGTCGGTAAAGTTCTTCGACCTCGACCATGATTTGACAACAAAATCAATTTCAAAAATTACAAAAATTCCGAATGTGGAATATATTTTGACCTCACATTGGGGAGTTTCAAGAGACTACAAATATGCCGTAAGCGAATGGAAAGACCAGTAACCTAACATGTAAAATTTGGTAGCCATTGAAAATCAATCTTATGCAAACTGATCAAGTAACGCAATTCTCTTCTCTATCGGAGGATGGGTTGAGAAAAAGTTGCTGATTGAGAATTTTTTATCCTCAGGCTTAGGATTTTCTATAAATAGCTGAGCGATATCACGACGTTCTACAGCCTCAATCAATGGATCCTGACTGATTTTTCGTAATGCATCAGCTAAAGCATAAGGCTTACGGGTCATCTCTGCAGCCCCTGCATCGGCCATATATTCGCGTGACCTCGAGATTCCGAAGCGGAGCAATATGGCGATCAGATAACATATTGCCGATATTACTATGGCGATTACAATTACAACGCCACCACTTTTATTATCTTCACGATCTCTTGAAAAGGCTCCAAACTGGAGACTTCTGAATGCCATTTGGGCGATAAAAGCAAATATTCCGACAAAAATGATCGAGACAATCATCAGACGGACATCCCGGTTAAGGATGTGTGAGAGTTCATGGGCAATCACTCCTTCAAGTTCATCATCATTCAGTTTGTCGATTATTCCACGGGAAAGCGAAACCGAGTAAGTATTATCGTTAATCCCACTAGCAAAGGCATTTAAAGAGTCATCTTCAATTATATAAATCTGAGGAGTTTTCATCCCTCTGGATATACAGAGATTTTCGACAAGGTTATAGACCCGCTTATTCTCCATACGTTCTAAAGGCCTCGATCCTGTTGCAGCCTGAATCATTGAATTATGAAAAAACCAGGCAATAATAAACCATATTGCTGTACCTATCACAACAAATGGGGCAACACTAAAAAAAGATTGATTTATTAATTCAGGATCCTGTTGGCGCGAAATGAAAAACAGAAAGGCATATACCATCCCTAGCAACACAACCGGGAACGCAATAATCAGGAGAACACTATTGAAGTTGTTTCTCCTGATTTGTGTTTGAATACCAACGTAAGTCATTAATTAAAGCTGATTTTTGGTGGTTCTTCCATATTTACCCGTTCTTGTCCGAGGTCGAACATCGTTTCACGACGGAATCCAAAGTTATTTGCAATCAGGTTGGAAGGGAATGTTTCAATACCGGTGTTATATTCAGTTGTGGCAGCATTGAAATATCTCCGGACCGCGGCAAGCTTATTTTCAATATCACTAAGTTCCTCCTGAAGCTGAAGGAAGTTTTGGTTGGCCTTTAAATCAGGATAGGCTTCCACCGAAATTTTCAGTCCCTGTAACGCAGAAGAAAGCTGTGTTTCTGTTTTAATCTTTTCGTCTATTGTGGTTGCTCCCATAGCTGCAGTCCGAGCTTCGGTAATCTTTGTCAGCAATTCTCTTTCGTGAGTCGAATAACCTTTCACGGTCTCTACAAGCTGAGGAACCAGGTCATGTCTTTGACGGAGTTGAACATCAATATCAGCAAATGCATTTTGGCGTGTGTTACGCAGGCGAACAAGACTATTGTAAATGCCAATCAGCCAGAAGACAATCAATACGATAACAACAAGAATAATAATAAAAGGCATAACGTTGAATTTTAGATGATTATTAGAACAAATTTACACTAAATCAAGAATATTAAATATCGTATTTCAGTTTTAAATACTTAGTTAATTGAAATTTTTTTGCCACCAATTCGCCAAAACACCAAATAACACCATTAGAAGTGATAAAGAAGGGCTTTGGTGCATCTTGGTGAGTTTGTGTTTTAGTTGCATTTTGTTATTTGGAGCACAAAAAAGTGTCGATGTACTTTTTTATTAACAGGAATAAATAATTGCAGGTGGAATCTAATCTTAATCCGGAAAGTCTTATTTTTACAAATTATCTGATTTTTCAGAAATCAACATTTACTAATAAAAAAAACTGTTAAAATGATTAACCGACTTATCGGAGAGATGCCTAAAATTGGCATCCGACCTGTGATCGACGGCCGTCTTCAGGGGGTAAGAGAATCACTCGAGATCCAAACAATGAATATGGCGAAGGCAGCAGCTCAGCTGATTACTGAGAATCTATGCTTTCCTAACGGACAAAAAGTTGAATGCGTTATTGCCGACCATACAATTGGTGGTGTTGCTGAGGCAGCAATGTGTGCGGATAAGTTTTCGCGAGCCGGCGTTGGCGTATCTCTGACAGTTACCCCCTGCTGGTGTTACGGCACCGAAGTTATGGATACCGATCCGTTGATTCCTAAGGCTATCTGGGGATTTAACGGAACCGAACGTCCCGGAGCTGTCTACCTTGCCGCAGCACTGGCCGGGTATGCCCAAAAAGGTTTACCCGCATTTAGCATATATGGGCATGAAGTACAGGATTCGCGCGACACCTCTATCCCGGAGGATGTGAAAGATAAATTATTGCAATTTGCAAAGGCTGGTCTGGCAGTTGCACAAATGAAAAATAAATCCTACCTCTCCCTTGGCGGAATGTCAATGGGGATTGCCGGATCTTATGTTGACCAGGAGTTTTTGCTTGACTATCTTGGTATTCGTACTGAGGTTGTTGACATGACTGAAATCCTTCGTCGTGCAGAACGTGGAATTTATGACCATGCAGAATTTGATAAGGCCCTCACTTGGGTTAAGAAAAATTGCAGGGAAGGTGTCGACCCTAATAAAAAGGAAAAGCAATTATCTTCCGGACGCAAAGAGTGGGAATGGGAAATGGTCGTGAAAATGACACTGATCGCACGTGACCTTATGATCGGTAACCCTGTTCTGGCAGATATGGGATTTGGTGAAGAAGCATTGGGCCATAATGCGATTGCCGGAGGATTCCAGGGACAACGCCAATGGACCGATCATCTGCCAAACGGAGATTTTATGGAAGCTATTCTGAATTCTTCTTTCGACTGGAATGGTATTCGTGAAGCCTTTGTAATGGCAACAGAAAACGACTGTCTAAACGGGGTCTCCATGCTGTTCGGACATTTACTTACAAATACAGCCCAGATCTTTTCTGATGTACGAACCTATTGGAGCCCTGATGCCGTTGAAAGGGTGACCGGTAAAAAACTTACAGGTAAGGCTGCTAATGGCATTATCCATCTTATCAATTCAGGTTCCACTACCCTTGACGCAACGGCTAAACAACAAAAGGATGGCCAGCCTGCAATGAAACCATTCTGGGAAATCACTGAAGACGAAGCTCAGGCTTGTCTTGATGCTACAGATTGGCCGGCGGCTGATCTTGGTTATTTCCGGGGGGGAGGTTTCTCCTCACATTTTAACACCGATGGGGAAATGCCTGTCACAATGTCAAGAGTAAATCTTATAAAGGGTATTGGTCCGGTAATCCAGATTGCTGAGGGATGGACTGCCCAACTGCCGGCTGACGTTCATCAGGTTTTGGACTCACGCACAAACCCAACCTGGCCTACAACGTGGTTTGCACCGCGTCTAACTGGAAAAGGAGCATTCGCAGATGTTTACAGCGTTATGGCTAACTGGGGAGCAAATCATGGGGCAATAAGTTACGGACATATCGGAAGCGAACTTATCTCTCTGGCTTCGATGCTGCGTATTCCTGTATCTATGCACAATGTTGAAGATCATAAAATCTTCAGACCTGCTGTATGGAATGCTTTTGGCATGGATAAGGAAGGTTCTGACTACCGCGCCTGTAACACTTATGGACCTGTATATGGGAAAACAAGGAAATAAATTTAAATAGTTTCTGATCTCAAAAAAAGATAATACGAGGTTTTTCCGGCAGTTTGTACCTGATTTTTTATCGGATATAAACTGCCGGATTTTTTTAGCATGAATGACAATCTTTAATTTGTTACTTTTATTTTCAAATAACTGAATCATTAAAAATTGAGACCCCATGGATTTTAAAGTCAAAGCATGCACAGTAGAACAGTTACCCGAAATCCGGGAAATATTTAATGACGCAATCATTCATTCAACTGCTTTGTACGATTATAAGCCCCGCACAATGGAAGTAATGAATACCTGGTTTGAAGAAAAGCAAAAAGGGAATTATCCGGTGGTCGGGATTTTTAATCAGGACAACGTCCTTTTAGGTTTTGCATCTTACGGATCCTTTAGAAGCAGGCCTGCTTATAAATATACTGTGGAACATTCGGTATATGTAAGGTCTGATCAGCGTGGAAAGGGGATAGGAACCACCCTGCTAAGAGAAATTATCAGGATTGCAGGCAATCAGGACTACCATGTTTTAATAGGTGGCATTGATGCCTCAAATAGTGAAAGTATCCGCTTGCACGAAAAAGAGGGATTTGTTTTTAATGGGATCATCCGGCAGGCAGGTTATAAATTTGGCCGATGGCTCGATCTGGCGTTTTACCAGCTAATCCTTGATACTCCATTAAATCCTATGGAAGATTATTAGAGATAATTAAAATCCAAAAAAATCTTACTTGGCCGGTTTACTTATCTGTTTTTAGTTTAGGAATCCATCGGGGAACTTTATTCTTATATTCGCGATAATGATCTCCGAATCTTTTCTCAAGATTTGGCTCTTCATAAATTACAAAGAACAGGTTATTTACAATAAAGAAGATACACAACCAAAGAAAAATCTTAAACGATAATACTGAAATGGACTCACCCGCAAGTACTGTTATAACACCAAGTATCATTGGATTTCTGACATAAGCATATAATCCTGTTGTAACAAGTTTTTTTGTCGGGCTCCATGGAGCCAGTGTACCATCCCCGATATTCATGATGTCAGAAATTGTTCTGATCATAACATATAAACCCAAGCTGATAATGGATCAGATGAAAAAGTTGTGGGGAAAGGTATAAAATTGAATTTTTATTTCATAAACAGCGATTTGCAGAAGTTTTGTTACCAAAGAGACAGAGGTGCAGAGCACTGATTATATTTGTAGAATA
>CAINLJ010000114.1 GCA_903850335.1 uncultured Bacteroidia bacterium
CGGGTAAGGATGGGTTCACGCTTTTTTTGTGGATTTTTCTTACCTGTTCATACGGCCAAATGCGCTACTCCACTAACCTGCGCAATGAACAAAACTGACCTGATCCAGAAGATCAAACAGCTTGAAGGGATTACACCCGTCGAGCAGTCCTATCTGATCGACCTGATAAACTCCAAAAAGAAATACGGCCTGGTCTGGGAGGAAAAATCAGAAGACGTTGAAGAACAACTTCGGACCTATCTTCCGGTACTTAGTGAGGCAATGGAAAAAAGGATACTGGCTGATCCGGCAACAAAGAAGTCTGGCCCAGGAACAAAAAAGTCTGAACCGGGATTTGCAGGATTAAAGGATTACCGGGATTTAAAAAAATCAAAACCGGTACACCCTTCATTATTTGGAGAAGATGAAAATCCTGATATTCCGGGAAATCAGATAAATCATGATAATCAAACAAATCACAGTTCAGACAATTTTGAAGCGTCTAGCGGAGTCGAAGCGCCGAACCATATCCTTATTGAAGGCGACAACCTCCACGCCCTTACCGCCCTTTCATTTTCGCATGAGGGCAGAATTGACGTGATCTATATTGACCCACCCTACAATACCGGCAATAAGGATTTTAAATACAATGACACTTTTGTCGATAAGGAAGACGGATATCGACATAGCAAATGGTTGTCGTTTATGGAAAAACGATTGCGAATCGCTAAAGTCTTGATGAGTCCAAAGGGAGTTATTTTCATCAGTATAGATGACAATGAACAAGCACAGCTAAAAATGCTTTGTGATCTTATCTTCGGAGAAGAAAATTATGTTGGTGATTGTATTTGGAAGCGGAGGGCATCATCTGGATTGTCAAATTTCAAATTTTCCAAAGACCATGAATATGTTAAAATTTATAAAAGTATTGGTTTTCATGATTTTACAGGTATAACAAAAACATATGAAAAATATCTGAATCCCGATAATGATGAACGGGGTGAATGGATAGCAGATAATTTGACAGTTGGTATGGGAAGAGATCAAAGACCAAATCAATATTATGTTCTAGTAAATCCTGAAACTGGCATGGAATATCAACCCAATCCAAATCGAGTATGGGCTTATATTCCTGAAAGCATGGCAAAATTAATAAGTGAAAAAAGAATAATATTCCCCAAATCAAAAACAAAAAGACCAATGTTAAAGAGATTCAGGAATGAGCTAAGAATTACTGAAAATCCCATAAGCTCGTTACTTAATACAAATTTCAATATTGGTTTAAATTCAGAGGGAACTAGAACAGTTCAAGATTTTGGCCTCAATGGAAGCTTTGTATACCCAAAACCAAACACATTAATAAAAAATTTAATTCAAATTTATAAAGGCAAAGCAACCTGCATTTTAGATTTCTTTGCCGGATCGGGCACTACCCTTCACGCCACCATGCAATTAAATGCCGAAGATGGAGGTAACCGGCAATGTATTTTGGTAACCAATAATGAAAATAACATCTGCGAAGAGGTTACCTACGAACGGAACCGCCGCGTTATCCAGGGTTACACAAACAGTAAAGGGGAATGGGTTCAGGGATTAACCAACAATAATCTAAGGTATTACAAAACTGAACTTGTCCCTGGCATGACGGATGAGACAAACAAACGGTTACTTGCGAAGACAAGTACTGACCTGCTTTGTATTAAAGAAGACTGCTATACCGACCTAACAGAATCAGCAGGTTTTAATCCGGTCCAATGCACTATATTTTCAAACGGGTGTGGCAAATATTTGATTGTCGTTTACCACAGCCGTAAACAGCTGTAAGTTTACGAGCGGCTAATCTCCTATATCCAAACAATCGATAAGTTGTCTGATAAGATTAAGCTCTATGCATTTAGTCCTGAGAAAGAATCTTTAATCGAGGATTTTGCCGACGTGGCAGATAAAATAGATGCAGTCCCTATGCCCGAAGCAATTTACAACGCTTATCGGGCCACCTTCCGAACTTTAAAACTGGATAAAAAGCCCATAAAGATAAATCACCATAAGACGTCTGAAGATGAAGATGAATCATAAAAATCAAATGGTCTTGTTTGGACCTCTGCGAAACTCTTTATTTACCCCGTGAAACTCTATGATTCAAAGAATTGATTGAGAAAAAGAATTGAAATCCCAAAGAAGAACTTAAACCATGTATATCCTAAAAGAATTTCAGGAAAAGGCAGTAAAGAGTTTACTGGCCCATACATTTGATACGATCAACACGGTGCCGACACAAATTCCAATATTACTTGAAGCCCCAACAGGGTCAGGGAAAACAGTGATGATGGCTTCATACCTTGAACGCCTGGTGGAGGAACTGCCATTGCAGCCGGGGCTCCACGGTAATGTGGCATTTATCTGGTTTGCACCAAATACGCTTCATATCCAAAGCTTTATCTCGTTACAGAAGTTGTATTCCGATACTAAAAAGCTCAATTGTATCGATTTAAGCGACCTGTCCGGAAATCCGGTCCTCAATCCTAAGGACCTCCTTTTTGTGAATTGGAGCAGCGTGGATGGAATGAAGAAAATCTGGAGGAAGGAAAACGAATCAAATACCAACCTGGAAACACTGATTGAAAATACAAAATCAAATGGCACTCAGCTTATTTTAGTCATCGACGAAGCACATTTAAGCGCATTTACGGGTACGCAAGCCATATCGGTCAGACGATTGATCAATGCCAAAATAGAAGTATTAGTTACGGCTACACCCAGGACAAGGCCTCAACGGTCGATATTTATTTCGCGTCAGGAGGTGATCAACGAGCAGGGAAATGCGAATAGGAGGGTCGAAAATAGTGAATGGGAAGTGCCTGGCATCCGTTATTATAACGACTTATTTAACCGTGAAGAGATTACCAGCCATGCCCTGGAACCCTTCTTTGAATACAAAAATGCCTCAACCCCTGAAACAGACTTTAAGAAATTTCTGCTAAAAAACGAGGATGGAATTGACTGGTGGTACAAAAATGGTGATCAGGGGAAGGAACACTTTGCCGTTCCATACACCGATAATTTCGGAGTTTTGCGTTTGTTTTTTGTGGACTTTGTGATAAAATTCAAATCAGGAAAAGTCGGACTATTCGATACAAAAACAAAACGATCCGACGCTGAGGCGCCGAATAAGCACAATGCACTATTAACCTACATAGAATATGAAAATGCATCTCATCCGGAGCGGACTCTAGTCGGCGGGGTGCTTATACCAACCGAAACAAATGGAATTATCTCATTTAAATATAGTTCGCGCCCTATAACGGATACAAATGATTTAACCGGTTGGGAATATTTTAATCCGGCAAATCATTAAAAAAAATCTTTCTGTGCACTAAATAGCAACTATTATTAGTTACATTTGCAAAACAAATACAACTCTGTGGGAACCAAGGATAAATTGGTAGAAAGGTTTAAAAGACAACCCAAGGATTTTTCATTTGACGAATTAACCCGATTATTTGGGATTCTCGGATTTGAAATAAGTCAAAAAGGTAAAACATCCGGTTCACGTATTGAGTTTGTCAATAACGAAAAAGAACTTTCATTTGGTGCTCATAAACCGCACCTGGATAGTGCCATAAAAAGTTATGTAATGAAACAGATCTTAGAATTTTTCACTTCAAATAATCTCTTTTAATTTCCATCATGGGAGCTTTAAAATATAACGGGTATACCGGAACAGTTGAATATAGTGAAGAAGATAACTGCTTATTCGGTAAGGTCATAGGAATGAGTAAAAATATCATCACCTACGAAGGAAAAACTATTGAAGAGCTAAAAAAAGATTTTGAAGCAGGAATTGATTTATACCTTGAAAGCTGTAATGAGCGAGGTATCAAACCTCAGAAACCATATAGCGGGTCACTAAATATTCGAATACCCTCGGAAGTGCACAGTCAACTAGCTCAAAAAGCACAATCCACCGGACGATCAATAAACGCAATTATAAATGATCTGTTAAAAGATCAGCTATTTTCAACCTAAATCGCCCACTAAATCGTTCTACATACAAAACAACATTTCTAATTCAGCTGATAGCAAACAAGTTGCTGCAAGTAACGGAGATATAATCGTCCATTGGCTATCACTGGAACCGTCCATGCAGGATTCTGTACATCCTTAATTGCAGATTTTATCTCTCCAATTTTCTTAAAACCAGAAGGGTTTGGTGCTACAAGAAACAGGTTTCCCTTTAAATCCTGACAAATTAGGTGGCCATCTGCATAAGTCGTTGTTCCCTGACCAATATCATCTGTGCTCCACATTTCCTTTCCTGTAGATAATTCAATACATTTAAACTTTCCTGAATTACGGGCACTTTCACCCGAATAACCGTAAATATATCCATCAATTAGTATAGGATCTGAATGCTGAGCCTCCATCGCATGGTTTTTCCATAACACAGAATATCCATTCTTAGTAACTTTTATAGCTTCACAACCCATTTTGTATCCGGAAGTATGAAATATTATATCTTTATCTACGATCGGGGTGGTGGCATTTACCCCATAGGAAGTAGGCCATTTAACACTCCATACCATCTTCCCATCCGACAGATTGAGACATGACAGTCCTTTCCCATGATAAATCAGAAGCTTGACCTCATCCTCAATCTTCATCGTTATTGCAGCCGCATAACCCACTTCACCCTCAAGAGACTTCCAAAGCAAATCACCTGTTAATTTATCATATGCAACAACCAATGCATATCCGCCACCCTGAACAATAACCTTATTATCAATGACAAGTGGTGTGGTTGAAAATCCCCATGAAGGTTCAACTCCCCCTTCATCCTTTACATTTTTTCGCCAAAGAAGCTTTCCGTCCAGAAGCTGCCAGCAGGCCAGATCACCGCTTCGGCCAAAAGTATAAACCCGGTCATCGCTAATAAATGGTGTTGCCCGCGATCCAGGTCCGTGACTGCTTTCGGCCTTTGCCTCATAGGATCCTGACCAGATAAACTCGCCATTATCGGCATTAATGCAAAAAACTAGATCATTAGTTTTATCCCTTCCCGGGACAATTAACCGATTGCCCTGTACCACAGGAGCAGACCATGATGCTGTAGATTTATCCTGACAAAGATAATTCACTTGCCATGAAAGCTTCAACCCGTTCGACCAGTCAGTTTTAATCCCTTTTGTGGCACTTTTCCCTTCAAAATTTGCACCTCTCCAGTTTGGCCAATCAGCATTCCCTTTTGTAATAGGTGGAATGGAGGAGATTTTTACAGGTATATTATCCTGTTTTCCTGAAATGGGTTCACTGCCGGCAATAATTTTATAAACCTGGTAACCGAAGTAAACCCCAATTATCAATACAATCGAGAAAATGACAAGGATTATTTTAACATTCTTTTTCATAAATAGCTTATTATAAGTAGTTTATAAATCAGAGACCGATACTTTGAAATTATCAAATAAATTTTGCTTTTCTATGCTTGCTTTGCAAATTTGAAATTGATTTCAGGTAATTCTTTCAATACTATAGGGTCATTAATGCCCGGTTTCTTGCTGATAAAATCGGGATGAACCCAACACTTCTTTCCCAGTATGTTCAGGGAAGGAAAAAACCGTCCGAAATACAAACTGAAAAGATTCATTCGGGAATTCACCAGATTGGAATTGAACTTTCTGAAATAAACCTGATAAAGGAATTTTAAGAAAACAATTAGAGAATATTTAATACTTAAATATTTTACCGCCTGCCATCACCTGTTGTGTCTTCTCATCAAAAGTAGCCCTCTGACCGGTACGTAGCGCCGCCGATGTCATAACAATTGCGATAGCGTGACTATAACCGGCTTCAACAGGGGCATTGGTCTTTGTATTGTTTGCACGGACACAATCCATCCAGTTTTTCATGTGGGCATTTGTAAGACCATCGGCACCTGTATTTGAATTCGTTTCGACCCTTTCCTGAGGCAGGACAAACTCGGCAAGCAAATTCTCCTTCATCCCCATGTCTTTGGCGTATTTCTCCTTCAGTCCCCCTTCGGATGTAACCTTATTGGTATCCAGGTCGAGCTTTCCTCCATTAGAAAAATACCACTCCTTCGTCCCGCCTGATTCGTTTGTCTGACGTGATGAATAAATAACCTGAAATCCTTCCTCCATATTATCCAGTGAACCGTAATCAAATACAGCACTCATTGTATCAAAATTCCTCCGTCCGTCTTTCCAGACATAAATACCGCCATTGGCAGCAACTGACCTGGGATGAGGAAGGTGTGAAAACCAATGTACAGTATCAATCTGATGAGACATCCATTGACCTGGTATTCCAGATGAATAAGGCCAGAATAATCTGAATTCCAAATATTTCCGAGGATCCCAATTTTCGAAGGGCCTGTTCAAAAGAAAACGTTTCCAATCAGTGTCACTCTCCTTTATGGCAGCAACTTCCTTAACACGCCTCCAGCGACCTGGCTGATTCACATTCCAGGTCATCTCTACGGCACAAATCTTTCCGAATTTTCCCTCCTGAATAAAATCATGTGCTGCCTGATAATTGGGTCCTGAACGACGTTGTGATCCAATCTGAACTACTTTACCTGTCTCCTTGACTGCCTTTTTAGCAAAAATTGCATCATCCATCGTCTCCGCAAATGGTTTCTCGCAATAAACATGCATCCCTGCCTTAACCGACTGTCCGCAAAGTACTGCATGCTGGAAATCTGCTGTTGAAATGATTGCCGCGTCCATTTTTTGATTATAAAACTCATCCGTATTCCGGGCCTCAAGCGGAGTAGTTCCGTTATGTTTCTTAACCCATTCAATGCCTTCACTACGTCGTTTATTCCAGATGTCGCAAACAGCAGCAAATTCAAAGTTCATCTCTTTGGCGTATTTTTGAAATGCAAGGCCCAGGGCACCTTCAAAACGACCAGAGAAGCCAAGTATACCAACTTGTATCCTGTCGTTCGCACCTATGATCCTTCCATAACTCCTTGCACTCATTCCTAATCCTCCCAAAGTCAGTCCGGCAGCACCAACAGCCGAATTCTGAATAAACTCTCTCCTGTTTGACATAGCTCTTGTATTTAATGTTTTCTAAATTGATATACTTGTACAATAAAATGATATTCCGTGTACGATAACGTCAGCAAATATAACGAAAAGTAAACTGTTAAGGAAGATGTTATACAACATTAAATCTTCTCTATTTCAACCCAAAATGGGAAAAATCGTTTTGTGCCGGAAGTGTAGGAAGGAACAAAATCACATTCCATTTTGGGTAAATGGACATTTTTCATTTCGAAGTAGTCGGCATGAGCATCCGTGTTATCCATCCTTGTAATAAAAGTTCCGGTTTCCAGCATCAGGCAACCTTTTGTTCCAGGTGGGTTGAGAAATTTGAACCTGATGTTATAATGTCCTTCAGAAATGCGAACTTTCCATAATCCGTATACTTCTTCCTGAGCACAGATTCCTGGCTGTCCGTCTGCATCGTTCCTGTTTAAAATCACCGGGTTTTCCCTTTTATTTCCAATTTCAATCCGGGGAGGTCTGATAAGATTTTCAGAGGAGATCAGTTCTGCAGTAATCTGCTTCATTTGAAAATGTAATCTGTTTGCAACTGCAGTGTCAGAATTTACAATATTAATTCTTTCAAAAGGGTCCGAATAGATGTCATAAAGCTCGAACTGTGATATTTTTGAATCATAATCGCAATGGCCTACGAGTTTAAAATTTCCTTTTTGGAGGGCCATATTGTTATAAAGTTCAGGATAGCGCCTTGTCCAATAGAAGAAGATTGACCTTTCAGCCAGGTATGCGTCTTCACCCTCGATGGCAGGAAGAAGATTTTGCCCGTCAATTGAGAGGGTATCCGGAAGTTTAACATCACATAACTTAGCCAATGTTGGTAATACATCGATATGTGCTGCCGCAATATTAATCTCCCCGGCTACTTTAAATTGTACTGGATAAGGGATATAAAATGGAACACGAATTCCGCCTCTGTAAACGCTCGCTTTTAATCCCCGCATTCCGGCATTGTATCTTGGCTGCTGAGGCCCATTATCCGACATAAAAATGACAATGGTGTTTTCTTTTAACTGCAGATCATCAAGCCTTTTAAGGAGTTTACCAATATTTGAATCGATATTACTTACCATGGCATAAACCTTCCGGGCATCCTCCTTATCAGATTCCGACATGTTTACGTCAAATCCAGTACCGGAATCTACATTTTGAGATGGGTCGATATTCTTATATTTCTGATAATAGGGTTCCGGCACCTGTAGCGGAGTGTGGGGGGCGTTAAATGCCAGGTAGCAGAAAAAAGGGGCGCTTTGGTTCTTCTCGATAAATTCAATTGCCCTATCACAAAAAATGTCAGAGCAGTAACCTTTATAATCCTCTTTTTTCCCGTTATGCCATAAGGTCGGATTAAAATAGCTGCTGTCTCCTTTAAAATAGGTTGTAAAATCACCAGCCTGACCCATACCCCCTCCCAGATGGTTTAAGGATTCATCAAATCCCTGATCCATTGCTCTGAAAGGATAATTATCGCCAAGGTGCCACTTTCCAAAAATACCGGAAGTTAAAAATCAAGCCAGAAACTTTTCTCATCATAATCGGCAACAACCACGGCATTATTTGCAAAGTGGAAATTATTAATAAGTGTTGATATCTCTTGCCGTAATACGATCAAAGCATTATCAATCAAATCTTTTCTGAATCCTTTTTCCTCAAGATAAAGAACAAGGTCCATAGAAACAATCCGGCTGATCACCTGACCAAATTCGACAAGCTTACGTTGTGCAAAGGGAGTTTCAAGATCAAAGTTGATCATTTCGTGGATCCGGTCAGCTGCCCGGCTTGCATAACCTTTCAGAAAAGTAAGAAGGCTCTTCTCCTTCGCTGTTTTCATAAGCTTAAGAACAGACTCAGCAATCTGATTATAGAGAATATCATTCGATCCCTCAAAGATCTGAAAAGGACGGCTATCCACAACAGACCGTCCAGCTATGTGATTCAATTTATAACCCTTAGCTCCAACTAATTGAAGTAATGATTGAGCAGACTCCTGCATCATATCAGATGTAACACTTTTTGTTATATTTGCTTCAAGACCCAGTCCTGAGAGATCATTTTCTACGCCGGCTATTTCACCGGACTTTAGGCAAAACGCAGAACATATTGTGAAATTAGCCTGTAAACGTGAGAGACGATGCTGTACCTGGTCATAGTCAAAGAGATGTTTGTTGCTCACCAAACGGGATTTGGTATGAGCAATTGCCTCATCCAGAATTCTTTTGATTATACCCAGTCCCATACCCGGAAATTGAAACCTGCTCCGGTGAAGTAAATCAAGCATCATTTGTATTCCATTTGTTTTGGGGACAAGTTTTTTCTCTTCGGGAATATAAACGTCGATATGATTTCTTCCATAAGGAATTTGATAGAGTCCAAGATTCTCAAAATATTCTTCAACAACTATTTTTTGTTCAGGCTCATTTACATCGCACACAAACATTTCGATATCCCGCATTAATCCATTAGATTCAGTCCTGCGACGTGCAGTGAGAATCCAGTAATCGGCCATGCCGGTCAGTCCTGCCCAATGCTTCTTACCTCTAAGATGATAAATCCCATCTTTGACCGTGCAGGAAGTAATCATATTAAGTGCGTCGCTGCCAAAATCAGGCTCAGTAATCATCAGGCCCCCCATCTTTCGACTTTCTACAAATTGCTCAAAAACCTTTGCCTTAGCTGATTCCTGACCATATTTTGCGAAGGGCTGGATAAATAGCCCGTTATTTATTCCAAGTGTGAGCGAAAGAGCAAGAGATTCGTATGAGGCAGCTGAAACCAATGCAATATTCTCTTTTACATTACCATTAAATCCACCGTATTCTATTGGGATACAAAGTGACATAGGATTTAACGACATTAACTCCGTTAATACAGCAGGCGGAAGACCGCGCGTACTGCAAAACTGATCAATCTTATCATCCTCGTGAAAGGCACGCTTCATGCTGGCTTTAAAGTCTTCCAGAAAGTTCCGGAATCCTTTTTCATTAATCTGATAATTAACAGGTTGATCTACTCTTGTTTGCTGTTCCGACATTTTTACTCTTAAGTTTAATTGAATGATCTGACAAAGATGTCCTTTAAATTTTAGAATCTAACAATTGGTATAAACTTTTGTTCTTATTATCTCATTTTACATATCTTATTAACCTCATTTTTACCTAAGTTTGCCATATACATTTTCATAATCCTGAGAATTTGATCATCATTTAGTTAATATCCTATAAATAATTCAAGTACAACTCTTCTAATAAAAAAGATAAAATGACCACAAGAAACTTTCTGGCTTTCGATTTGGGCGCATCCAGCGGACGTGCCATTCTGGGAACAATTTCTGACAGTAAATTAAGCTTAAAGGAAATTCATAGATTTGAAAATCAAATGGTTGAAATAAATGGATCCTATTTTTGGAATATTTTCAACCTTTTCAGTGAATTAAAAACCGGTCTAAAAAAATGCATCCGTGATTTTGAGGTCCAACCTGAATCAATTGGTGTCGATACATGGGGAGTTGATATTGTATTGCTCGACAAAAACGGAATGATTGTCGGACTACCTTATGCATATCGCGACCCACGTACCGATACGGCAATGGCGGAAGTTTTTAAAATCATTCCCAAAAAAGAGTTGTATCTGATGACTGGCACCCAATTTATGCAGTTCAATACCCTTTTCCAGCTTCATGCATACAAACGCGATGAGTCTCCTCAGCTTGAAATCGCAAAAGACATTTTATTTATGTCCGATTCCCTGGGTTATCTTTTTAGTGGAATAAAGAAAAATGAGTTTTCAATTGCCTCCACTTCTCAATTCCTTAAACCCGGAAAACTTGAATTCGACCATAGATTATTCGATGCAATAGGATTTGATATCAATCTTATGCAGGAATTAGTGCTTCCAGGAACAGTGCTTGGAACGATAAAACCAGATATTCAGAAAGAAACCGGAAGCAGTAACATACCTGTGGTTGCTGTCGCCTCGCATGACACCGCTTCGGCTATAGCGGCAGTCCCGGCAACAGGACGAAACTGGGCTTATATTAGTTCTGGAACATGGTCACTGATGGGCATTGAAAGTGACTATCCGCTCATATCTGAAGAAATTCTTGCGCTGAACTTTACAAACGAAGGTGGTGTCGAAGGAACTACACGGTTCCTAAAGAACATAATGGGTCTGTGGTTACTTCAGGAATGCCGTCGTACATGGGCTAGAGATTATAATTATACCTGGCCGGAGATGGTTCAGATGGGCCTAAATGCCCAACCCTTCAAATTTATCATAGATCCTGATGCCCATGAATTCCTTAATCCGGGTAATATGCCTGCTGCGATTGCAGGTTATTGCCATAAAACAGGACAATCTGAACCGGAGACTCATGGGGAAGTTATACGTACTATTTTTGAAAGTCTCGCATTAAAATACAGATCCACACTGGACGCGATAAGGGAGGTAAGCCCGGCAAAAATAGATAAGATTCACATTATTGGCGGAGGAGCAAACAATGAACTCTTATGCCAGTATGCTTCAAATGCGACAAATCTTCCCGTTTATGCCGGACCCGCCGAAGCCACGGCGATTGGCAATATCATGATGCAAGCCAAGGCTTTAGGTGCCGTATCTTCGCTTGAAGAGATCCGACAGATGGTCTTTGATTCTTTCGAGACAAAAGTTTTTTACCCTCAGAATGCACAAAACTGGGAGAAGCAATATCAGGAATTTAAACGGCTTTTTTCTTAACAATAATTAACCTTTATTTGGCACAATATTTGGAAAAAAACTTCCTATTATTATAAATTAAAATCAGGAAAGTATGAAAAGATTATATTTCGGTTTATTGTTCGTCCTATGTACAAACCTTTTGAATGCTCAGGACCAGCAAAATGCGATCGGTGTAAGGTCAGGAGCAGGTAGTGATGGTATTGAAACTGAGATTTCTTTTCAGCATTATCTCACAGATATCAACAGGGCAGAATTCGACCTTGGGGTGATCAGGGGAAATCAATATCAGGCTTTTAATATTGCTGGATTATACCATTGGGTATGGAAACTTGATTATGGCTTTGATTTATTTGGTGGTGGAGGTGGAAGAATCGGAACATGGAGCGATTCCAAACCAAATAACGAAAAAGGAAGCGGAGGGTTTTTACTGGCCGTAGCAGGACATGTGGGCGTAGATTATACTTTCCCGGTTGGTGTACAGCTGGGATTGGACTATATGCCACAAATTAATCTGATAAATCACGGTGATGCGCTGGCAAGTACAGTTGCAATTTCAGTAAGGTACAGATTTTGATCCGGTAAAAAAACGGTAATTTGATATAAGAAGAGGCTGATCGGATCAGCCTCTTCTTACATTAATCTTATCAGCTCATTAACAACCATCTGAGTTGCGTCTGCGATTTCAATAATATGTGCATCAAGCATATAGCAAGGAGTGGTAACAAGCTTGTACTTTGGATCAACGACAACGTGTGACAGATCTGCCTGATGATGTATGCCACCCATCTTTTCAATAACCCGGATAGTTTCAGGATCATTCCCAATGGTAACTTCAGCACCCGGTAATATTTTAACAATTAAGGCGGGAGCAATACATAAAGCCCCAATCGGTATCGAAGCCTCAACAGAGGCTATAACAGCAAGTTCTACTTCTGGATCGACCGTACATTCGCTACCCTCAAAGGCCAGGGTACACAAATTCTTTGCAACACCAAACCCACCAGGGAAAATAACAGCATCGAAAGTCTCAGGCTCAAATAAATTTAATGGTTTTATCTTCCCGCGCGTTATTCTGGCCGCTTCAACCAAAACATTACGCGTCTCATCCATAGTCTTTCCGTTCAAATGATTAATAACCTGTGCCTGTTCCTTGTCAGGAGCAAAACATTCATAACTGGCTGACGCTTTTGATATGGCAAGTAATGTTAAAGTTGCTTCGTGAATTTCGGCACCATCATAAACCCCGCAGCCGGAAAGAATGACTGCAAATCTTTTCTGTTTATTCATAAGTTCTCCCTTTCATATTTATAAACTACTATTTAGAATCGTCGTATTAGGTTCGTACAATTAATGCCTGATCACATCGAATTTTAGGCATCCAAATTTATATTAATTACTTTATTGACGATACGATTGTGCTAATTTGAATCTAATTTATACTGAATATACTCAAAAATGAAAAATCTTATCTTCTGTGTATAAAAAGATTTTTTATCAGATTAAGAAAGAAGAGCAGAATAATCAAGACTAAGTTAGTTGCAAGTACAAGTATAAACAAAAAATTAATTGCTGAAATAAAACCCACAAAAGGTTCTGTCGTTAAACCTCCGTAACTTCCAATCCATAATGTGAGTAAATTGAATAAAACGATAATAACAATAACCCAGAGAAATCCTGCACTTGCACCCTTTACATCCGGTTTACTCAATGTCATTGAGCTGCCAATGGAATATAAAACATAAATAAAAAGAAAAGATTTCCACCAAATGACCGCCTTTCCTGCAAATAAGAGGTTTATATAGGTAAGCATGCCTGTGCGAAGTGAATCATAGAGCTGACCCAACAATTGCCGGCTGGTAAAAATGTCAGTTGCAAAACGAAATTTAAAAATATCCGTAATATTAAGTTTGTATAGAATAAGAGTGATCAAAAACAATACAATTCCTCCGGCCAGAATCGGACCAATGCCAATAAAAAAGTTGCCAATTTTCTGATAGAAGCTTTTTTTATTGTACGAATGACTCACATGTCCCATTGACTCTCCATCCTTATTTGGTTCAAAAAGTGTTATTTCCTTTATTTTATGACCAAAAACTAGAGCAAAAAATGCGTGACTTAACTCATGAACCGAGCATCCCAGCCAGGCAAAACCATATAAAAACAGGTTTCTTCCCAGTAGGCGTACACTTAATCGTGCCATCACACTAGCCGACAAATTAAGAAACACAATCAAAATTAAGAACGGTCCAAATAGGGTAAAAAGCTGGTTCAGACTCTCATGAAAGACCCTGATCAGGTACCCGCCAATCTGATATAGATATATTTCCATCTCAATGAGGTTGAAAAAAACTGTCTGTTTAAGGTATAACTTCCGCAACAACGAAAGTACTGCCACCAACAAAAATCAGATCATCGGCACCAGAATTAAGCCGGGCCGCCAGAAAAGCATCAGCTACTGTTAGATAGCTCTGACCCTGAAGGTTAAAAAAAGCAGCCATCTTCCTCAACTGATTTTCATCAAGAGCACGCGGAATTGAAGCCCTGGTAAAGTAATAAATTGCTTCACGTGGAAGAAGGTTTAGTACAGATGCAATATCCTTATCGTTTACCATTCCGATTACAATGTGCAGATTTTTAAAAGGCGTCTGACGAATCTGAGCCACCACCTCCCGAATTCCGGCCTCATTATGACCAGTATCACAGATAATGCGTGGATTAGCACCAATTATTTGCCAACGACCCATCAGTCCTGTATTACCACAAACACTTTCCAGTCCTTTTTTTAATGCCTCATCTGTAATATTAAATCCCTGCAGCCGAAGCTCCTCTACAGCTGCAAGTACAGTACAAAGATTTTTTGACTGATAACTCCCTAAAAGATCCAGTCTTAAATTCCCGTAAACGACCTCATTCCCCTTCCTGACCGTAAATACCTGCCTGTTATCCGGAGAGTAAAGTCCTTTCCCCGATTGAAAACGCTGATCTGCAAAAATCACAGGCGCAGATTTTTCAGATGCAATCCCTTTAAAGATGATATTCGTTTGCGGATGTGTCTCACCAATGACAACAGGAACGTACTGTTTAATAATCCCGGCCTTCTCGAGTGCAATCTTACCTAAGGTATCGCCCAAAAGGAAGGTATGGTCAAGACTGATATTCGTAATAACAGAAAGTTCAGGATGTATAACATTTGTTGAATCCAGTCTGCCACCAAGACCAACTTCAACAACTGCAATGTCTGTATGTTGTTTGGCAAAATAATCGAAAGCCATCAGTACAGTCAGTTCAAAAAACGAGGGTTCAAGCCCTGCTTCCACATTTTTTTCAAGAAATTCATTTACAAAATCAACAACAAATTGCTTTTTTACCATTTCGCCGTTTACCCGGATTCTTTCACGAAAGTCCTTAAGGTGAGGAGATGTGTAAAGTCCTGTTTTATATCCTGATTCAACGAGAATGCTTGCCAGCATATGGGATACGGAACCCTTACCATTAGTCCCACCAACATGAACAGATTTAAAATTTTTGTGAGGATAACCAAAGAGTCTGTCCAGAGCAAGCGTATTATCAAGACTATCCTTATAAGCAGCCTGACCAGAACGTTGATAATAAGGGAGATGATCGTATAAATAATTTATGACTTCGTCGTAGTTCTGCATTGTACTCAATTTAATTTGCTAAAATTGTAAACAAAGATGATAATTTCCCAGGGTAAAAGAAGTCTGCGTTATTTTTTTTCTATTTTTAGCAGGAAATAAAAGAGAGAAAATAATGCCAAAATCAAAAGTGTTCGTAATTGATACTAACGTCATTCTGCATGATTACGAATGTATTTATCACTTTAATGATAATGATGTCGTACTTCCGATTACAGTTTTAGAAGAATTGGACCGTTTTAAGAGAGGAAATGACCAGATTAATTTTCAGGCCAGACAATTCGTTCGAATACTAGACGAAATAGTTGGAAATGAGTTATTTAATGGCGGAATCTCACTTGGGCCAGATAAAGGCAAACTCACAATTGAAACTGGAAAACCCTTTTCCGAAAAAATTAAAGAATCTTTCCGTGAAGATATTCCGGATCATCGGATACTTGCAATAACAGAATATCTTAGGGAAAAATTTAAAGACCGGAAAGTCGTCCTGGTTACTAAAGATGTAAACCTGAGGATGAAGGCGAAATCACTTCATATAGAATCTGAAGATTACAAAAACGACAAAGTACAGGATATTAATGTTTTATATCAGGGGATTCGTGAAATTAAAGACTATAGTGATCTGTTAATTGCAAAACTTTATGAAACTAACTTCCTGACAATCGAGGAATCAGGGATTGAATTACCCCCTTTTGCAAACGAGTTTTTTATACTCAAGAGCTCCAGATCCAGCGTTCTGGCATACTACAGTCCGTTCAGACAGCGATTTGAACGGGTTGATAAAAAAATTGCCTATGGCATCAAACCACGTAATGCAGAACAAACATTCTCAATTCATGCGTTGGTAGATCCCGAAATTAAATTAATAAGCCTGACAGGAAAAGCAGGAACCGGCAAAACTTTACTCGCCTTGGCAGCCGCTATTGCCCAGCATAATATTTACGAACAGGTCTTACTTGCCCGGCCTATTGTGGCATTAAGTAACCGTGATATTGGATTTCTTCCAGGCGATGCCGAGGAAAAAGTTCTTCCGTATATGCAACCGCTTTTCGACAATCTGGCCGTAATCAAACGTTGCTTTAGTCACAGTAGTCCGGAATACAGGCAAATCGAAGACCTTAAAAAAGACGATAGGTTAGTAATAAGCCCTTTGGCCTTTATTAGGGGCCGCAGTTTATCCAATTGTTACTTCATTATCGATGAAGCACAAAACCTCACGCCCCACGAAGTTAAGACAATAATAACAAGGGCTGGCGAAGGAACAAAGATGATATTTACAGGTGATATTCAACAGATCGACTCTCCATATCTGGATATGCAATCCAACGGACTGGCTTACCTCACAGACAGGATGAAAGGACAGGATATTTTTGCTCACATTAACCTGGTTAAAGGAGAACGCAGCTACCTCGCCGAACTGGCAAGTGATCTGTTATGATAAAAATGAATCAGAAATCAATAGGATAAAGTAAATATGTTAAAAGTAAACGAGTATTTCGAAGGCAGAGTAAAGTCTATTGCAGTCGAAAATGAAGAAGGAGTAGCCACTGTCGGGGTTATGGAAGCTGGTGAGTATGAATTTGGAACCTCAACTGTCGAGATCATGACGATCACAGGTGGGACATTAGAAGTTTTACTTCCCGGGGATGTGGAATGGATTACATTCGGAAAAGGAGGAATATTCACTGTAGACAAACAGGTAAAATTCAAAGTTAAAGCAAGCGCACCTGTAGCCTACCATTGTCAATATAAATAATTTAAATTCATATCCTGATATTGCGGAATACACAATCAAATAAGGTTGTATACCCGGCAATATTCACTGATTATAACTGAAAGGCTTACTCCTCAAGCAGAACTTTTAGCTTATCCAGGCCATTTTGAAGATCCAGAGCCATCATTCCCTCAATATCGCGCAGGAGTAGAAGCAGATTCAGAGGATATTTCATCTTTCCTGTAAACCCCCAGGTCACAATTGTACTGGATTCATTGATGCTTTTAAAAGAAAACGAAGCCTGATTCGTGGTCTTAAAAGGCTTTAGAAACCTTAATTCGTAATCTATCCGCTCGCCATCAATGATTTTTATTATTTCCTGTTCCCCCTTACCAACATCCTTCATTTGACTATCCCATGCCGACACAAAGCCGACAGTGCCATCTACTCCAATATACTCTTTCTTCATACCCGGATCCTTACTGGCCCAGACGCTAAAATAATCCTGATTCTTGAGGATCCTTATATATTCAAAGACTTCAGGTAAAGGCTTGTTTATAAGGATAGAACGGTTGATTGAAAGAATTTTTCCAGTAAATATCGGGACTACCAGAATAAGGAAAATTAATGTAACAAAAATTGCGGTGAAAATTTTAAAAATTACCATGGTTTTACTTTTCTATTTGGTTTAAGCAATATAACATATTCAGTCCAAAAAAGTTTATTCCCAACTAATTCATATTTTTGACAATCCGATACTCCATTAAACTTCTAAAATCATGCAAAGAAATATTCAAATCCTAGTTCTTCTGGTTCTTTGTTTTTCATATCAGTCCAGGGCAGAAATACTCGTGTCAGAAAAGAAAAAGAATGAGCATCCGAAATTCAAAGAATTCATATCCATTCCCATGGCCGGGAATTGCTGGGCTGTGACCTCCGATGGAAATCAGGCAGACTGTGTAACAGATTCCGGTGTTATTGGATGGAACAACTCTGACACCAAATTACATGTCTATTTCAAGTCAGTAAAAACAGGGAACGCGCATTTGGCCCTTAGAATAAGGGTTAAATCAGAACCCTCCACTTGTCTGGTAAAACTGGGGAATGAAGTAAACAAAATAAAGATTTTATCATCATCGTACGATACAATCTATGCAGGGAAATTCACTATTAAAAACGCAGGTTACCAGTCCCTTATTATTAGTTGTAATGAAGGAAATGCCGTGAATTATCCTGAAATTTCAGATTTACTAATTTTTGAGAATAATAAATCCGAAAAGCCGACCTATGTAAAAGACGACTTTTATTTTGGCCGTCGAGGACCTTCCGTTCATTTGAACTACCTAATGGACCAACCACAAGAGAAAATCGAATGGTTTTATAATGAAATAAAGGTTCCGGCAGGCAATGATATTGTTGGTTCATTTTTCATGGCTAACGGATTTAGTGAAGGGTACTTCGGTATACAGGTAAATTCAGCATATGAAAGGAGGATTTTGTTCTCGGTCTGGAGTCCTCATAACACCGATAAGCCTGATGAAATACCTGATGATGAAAGGGTTATTCTATTAAAGAAAGGTGAATCTGTTAAGGCCGGAAGTTTTGGCGACGAAGGATCTGGCGGACAAAGTTATCGTGTGTTTCCGTGGAAAGCCGGAACAAGATATGGCTTTTTAATCAGAGGAAAACCGGTTAGCAATAATTCCACAGAATATTCGGCATACTTTTTTGCTCCGGAGTCTGGTCAATGGGAGCTTATTGCTTGTTTTAAGAGACCAAAGACAAACACCTATCTGACACATCTTCATTCCTTTCTGGAGAATTTTCTACCTGAGCAAGGGAATATCGCCCGAATGGGAATTTATTCGAACCAGTGGGTTTGTGATTCAAAGGGTAAATGGACTGAAATAAATAAAGTACGTTTTACGGCTGATGCTACTGCAAGAAAAGGTGCCCGGTCAGACTATGCCGGTGGTATTTCAGAAAAAGGCTTTTATCTGAAAAATTGTGGTTTCTTTGATAAGAATACACAAATAAATAGTGTATATAAAAGGGCTTTAAGTGGAAACCTGCCGATCATAAATTTCGCAAATCTACCTTAATTGGGAATTTCAGGATTGAATATCTTTTTCTCAGGAATTTAAGGTAAATTTGCCGGCTGTTACAACCGGAGACTATAGAAATGCATCTATAGTGCAATTGGTCTCTGAAAAGATCAGCCGGATGAGAAAAAGACTATAATTTAAATGAGGAAATATTTATTTTATATTATACTTATATTAAGTGTTTTAAGTGGATGCGGCCATTTTTCTGCCGTCTCTTCGGGAGACACGGAAGTAGCTAAAGTTGGAGATAAATCTTTATTGCGTAAGGACCTGGCAGCGGCACTACCAAGGGGGATTACTAAGCCCGACAGCATAAATCAGTCCGGATTTCTTATTCAAAGATGGGTGAGACAGGAATTAATGCTTAAACAGGCGGAGGAGAACCTCAATGATGAACAAAAAGATGTACAGCGGGAATTAGACGAATACAGGACATCAATTATAATCCACAGATATCAGCAACAACTTATCAATCAAAAGCTTGATACTGCTATTGCGTCAGGTGATATCCGAAAGTTCTACGATGAACATCCCGAAAAATTTGTACTGGATCAGAATATAGTTAAGGCTATTTATATAGAAGTTCCTAAACGCGAAGCAAAACTCGATCAATTAAAGAGGTGGTTAAATGCCTCGGACGATAAATCACGCATGGAACTGGAAAAATATAGTTTTCAATATGCTACTAAATTTGACTACTTTAATGAGCAATGGATAGATTTTAGTCAGATCAGATCAAGGATGCCTTATAGTTTCACAAGTCCGGAGACAATATTGAAACGGAACAGTTTTATTGAAGCTTCTGATGATAGTAAATACTACCTTGCAGCCATCAAAGATTACAGGTTAATTGGTGATCAGGCACCTTTTGAATTTGTTAAAGACCGAATCTCCGGGTTAATTTTGAATACAAGAAAAATAGAGTTCATTGAAGAACTACAAAAAAATATCTACGCAAAAGGGAAGAGTGCAAATTTATTTAAGATAAAAGACTGAAATTAAGAAATATAAAATGTTTAAAAACGTAATAAAGAGTGTCCTCGTTGCAGGGACAATAATTCTCGGATCAATGATCACAAATGCTCAGGATAAAGTTGTTGATCAGATCCTTGCAGTTGTAGGCAGTAATCCGATTCTTAAATCGGATATCGAGACAACTGCAATACAGAATCAGGCACAGGGTATTACTTTGCCTGGTGATGCAAAGTGTGTAATTCTTGAGCAGCTGCTTGAAAGAAAATTACTTCTTGCTGAAGCCGAACTTGATACGTTGATTGTAATAAGCGACAATCAGATTAATCAGCAGATGGACCGGCAGATGAACTATTTCATTGAGAATATTGGTTCTGAAAAAGAAGTCGAAAAATACTTCAGCAAGCCTATTGTTCAACTCAAGGCAGAGATGAGTGAAACGATTAAGGATCAGTTGAAGACTGAGCAGATGCAGACTAAAATTATATCAAAGGTTACAGTCACACCCTCTGAAGTCAGGCAGTTTTTCAGACAATTACCCTCCAAGGACATTCCTGAAATAGGTTCACAACTTGAGTATTCGCAGCTAACGTTGCTTCCGGCTATTACTGAGAAACAGGATATGGAAGTAAAAGCAAAACTTAGGGACTTCAAAAAACGTATTGAAAACGGCGATAATTTTGCCACATTGGCAATCATGTATTCCGAAGATCCCGGATCTGCAAGAAATGGCGGTGAAATGGATTACGTTGGACGTGCCATGCTGGATGCAACATTTGCCACCGAGGCATTTAATCTAAAACCCAATCAGATTTCAAAGGTTATCAGGAGTGAATTTGGATACCATATCATTCAGCTAATCGATCGTAAAGGTGAAAAGATCAAGTGCCGTCATATTTTGCTTAGACCTAAATTGGACCCTAAAGAGCTGGAGATTACAAAGAACCGAATTGACAGTGTCGCTGATTTCGTACGTAAAGGCAAAATAACCTGGGAACAGGCAACATATCTTTATTCTTCCGACAAAAACACACGAAATAATGGCGGACTTGTAACTTCGCAGCGTACAGGATCATCGAAATTTGAAATGTCTGAAATTGATCCCGATGTAAGTAAGATTATTGCAACAATGAATATCGGTGAGACCTCCCGTGCCTTTATTACTATGGACGACAAACAAAGAGAGGTATACAAGATCATCAGGTTAAACAATAAAACCAAATCGCACAAGGCAAATCTGCAGGAAGATTACCAAAAAATCAGTGAGATGTTCCTGGCAAAGAAGAAGGAGGAGACCTATCGTAAGTGGATTGCAAAACAACAGGCAAAAACATACATTCACGTGGATGACTCCTATGCAAACTGTAACTTCAAACTTAAATCCTGGAGGAAGTAGTCATTTTAGTTGACCGTTAATGTTTTATCCGGCAGAAGTATGAGTAGATCCAAGAAATTCGGCTTATCTCCGTTGCTCTTTTTTGTTTTTATTGCGGGCTTTTTTATTCAGGCAATGCAACCACAAACCGGAGTTAAGAAGAAACGGGTCGAGATTGAAAATGCAGACTTATATACCTATGATGCATCAATAGTTGCTAATGCACAACGTCTGATCGGGAATGTCCGTTTCAGACATAATCAGGCACTTATGTTTTGCGACAGTGCTTATTCCTATACAGACAGTAACAAGTTTGATGCCTTTGGCAATGTGCATATTATACAAGGGGATACATTGCACCTTTATGGTGATAAAATGTTCTATAACGGTGATACAAGGCTTGCCCGTTTCCTAAGCCACGTAAAGATGATTGATAAGTCAATTACCCTTACAACCGAGGCAATGGATTTTGATCTCAGCACAAACATCGGATACTACAACCATAGAGGGAAGATTGTTGATACAACAAACGTACTAACAAGTATTATTGGCCGTTACTATTCAAACGAAAATTTGCTTTTTTTCAAGGATTCGGTCGTTTTAACCAATAAGGATTTTATTTTACGTGCCGATACATTAAAGTACAACAGTCAGACCGAGCGCGCATTTATCGTTGGGCCGACAACAATCAAAGGGACCAAAAAAGATGGGGTTCTTTATTCGGAGAGAGGATGGTACGATACAAGAAAAAATATTGCTGAGCTTTACAAAGGATCAAAAATTACAACGAAGTCTCAGATCCTCGAAGGAGATACCCTTTTTTATGATCGTGCGACGGGAAATGGCCGCGGGAAACATCGGGTCACACTTAGGGATACAACTAACAAGATACTTATCAAGGGGAAATTCGGTGTCTATAATGAAACATCTAAAATTGCCTTTGTTACTGATTCGGCAATGTTTATCCAGTTTGGGAAGAAAGATACCATGTACATGCATGCTGATACGCTTCGAACAAAACCCGATACAACAGATACTAAAAATAAAGATGCCAAATATTTCATGGCATATAGAAATGTCAGATTTCATAAACCGGATCTGCAAGGGAAATGTGATTCACTTGGTTATAAGATGGTTGATTCCACTATGCTAATGTTTTATGATCCAATGGTCTGGTCTGTAAAAAATCAGATGACTGCCGATAAAATCCAATTTGTTTCCAAACAACCAGACCCCAGTATTGCAAACCTTGATGGCAATGCGTTCATTGTAATGGCAGAGGATAGTATACGATTTAACCAGATTTCAGGCAAAAGTATTATCGGCCAAATATTCAATAACAAACTCAGGATAGCAGATGTTAATGGGAATTCTCAGACGCTTTATTATCTGAAGGACAAGGAGAAATATTCGGGTATGAATCGTTTACTTAGCAGCAAAATAAAGCTTCATCTGACTGAGAATCGAATAGATAGTATCAGATTTTATCCGAAACCCGAGGGTAAAACTATTCCAATAAAAGAATTAAACGAAGAAGATAAAAAACTGGACGGGTTTGTTTGGCGCGAAAGTGAGCGACCTCTTAATCCCGGCGACCTCTATCCAATTGATGAAAAGCGCAAAAAAAATGCAGGTCCTGTAAGAAAACCTGCATCAAACGAATAATTTATCCCTGTTTAATATTCATCTTCATTAAAAAAGAAATCATCCTTGCTGGGATAATCAGGCCAAATATCTTCAATTGACTCATAGATCTCCCCTTCATCTTCCATCTCCTGTAAGTTTTCAATTACTTCCAATGGCGCTCCAGATCGAATGGCAAAATCGATCAACTCATCTTTCGTTGCAGGCCATGGTGCATCTTCAAGTTTCGAAGCCAATTCTAATGTCCAATACATATTTATTTCAGATTAAGTGTAATTTCCTCAAGGCGCAATTTTAATACTAATTTTTTAAAAATAAAACCATAAAAAAATATTTTTAAGGTTTCCATGGAATTTCTTTTAGACCCGTGTCCTGAGATATTTTACGGGATAAAACATAGAGAAAATCTGATAAACGGTTGAGATATTTTAGGACATCTTCCTGAATTTTAATCACGGAGGAAAGCTGATAGGTGCGTCTTTCGGCCCTCCTGCATACAGTTCGTGCAATATGACAGTAGGAAACCACATTATTCCCCCCCGGTAGAATAAAGTTGGTTAAGGTGGGCAGACTGTCCAGTATCTGATCCATTCTTCGTTCCAAAACAGCGATATTTTCAGATGAATTTTCCCAGTTGATAGCTGGTTCCACCTTCGAAGTATCTGTTGCTAAAATGGCCCCTATGATAAATAGAATATTTTGAATATCAATCAGGTCAGAAATGTCCTGTGAATCTATATCCTGCGAACGGATCAGTCCGATCCATGAATTCAGTTCATCAACTGTTCCATAGGCTTCAAGCCGCAGATCATATTTTTCAACGCGTGTGCCACCAATCAATCCTGTAGTGCCATCATCACCTGTTCGCGTATATACACGCATGCTATATAAATTTGAGATTAATATATTGGGTTTTCATTCTTATGATCTGTTTCAACCTGACCGTCCTTGAGTTTGATGATCCGATGAGCATGCAAGGCAATATCCTCTTCATGGGTAACTAATATAATCGTATTTCCAGCCGAATGAATCGCTGCAAAGAGTTTCATAATCTCCTCTGAAGTTTTTGAATCAAGATTTCCAGTAGGTTCATCAGCCAGTAAAATTGACGGCGAATTTACAAGGGCACGCGCAACTGCAACTCTCTGACGCTGACCTCCGGAGAGCTCATTCGGACGATGCTCCATCCGGTCACTTAACCCTACACTCAATAATTTCGCCGTAGCCAGTTCAATCCGCTTTTCCTTGATTACCCCTGCATAGATCAATGGAAGCATAACATTTTCAAGAGCGGAATATCGTGGTAACAAATTAAAAGTCTGAAATACAAAGCCAATTTCTGTATTTCTTATTTCAGCCAGACGATCGTCATCAAGTTTACTTACATCCTTTTCATTCAGGGTATAACTTCCGGATGTTGGGGTGTCAAGACAACCAATAATATTCATTAAGGTTGATTTCCCTGAACCTGAAGCTCCCATGATTGCGACATATTCACCTTTAAATATATCCAGTGACACTGAGCGCAAAGCCAAAACAGCCTGAGTCCCTACCTGGTAGTTTTTAACTATGTCGCGCAGCTTAATTAATTTTTCCATCTTTCGTTTTTGCCTTTACAAAATTACACAAAATGATCCTAAAAAACCCCGCCAATACCGTTAAACAGACCAGGTTTAAATTTTCTTGTTCTCAGGCTCACTTGTCAGGATCTTATCCATTTCCTTTAATCCATTGGTTATAATAACAAATTTGTCATTTTTCTCCCCTGTGATAACCTTTCTTTTTACAATTTTTCCGGATTCTTTGAGGTAAACAAAATGACTGCCATTACTTGTAAAAAGGCATGGAAGGGGAATTACAAGCGCATTTGACTTTTTTTCGATAATAATTTCATTGCTTGTTGTCATTGACGGTTTCAGCTTACTTATATCACCCTTTAAACGAACATATAATTTAAAAACATTGGAATCGAACCCTGTCATATCCTGTCCAATATTTGAAATTTTAGCTATGGTAGCTAAAATTTCTTTATTCTTCAAGGCATCAATTCTAACTCTCACACTGTCACCAACATGAATCTTGGAGATAAAAATTTCCTCCACATAAGTTTCAGAGACCAAACTGGTCAGGTCGGGCAAAGTCGCAATAGCCGGATCCCAAAGATTTACATAATCATCAATCTTCGTTTTTCTTCCTCCCCACTTTCGGGCATAAATGACCATGCCGTCCCCAGGTGCAGTTATACGGGTAGCGATTAATGCCTGCTGGTATTTTTCATTCATCTCCTTAAACTCATTATACTGCCTCTCCTTTCGCGAACATCTGATCTTAAATTCATTTTGCTGCATTTTATAACTTCGTCTCTTTGAATCAAGCAGTCTGGCAGTGCGATCGTAAGAGATCTGTGTCATACGTTGATTGGCAGGAGAATCGTATATGGATTGTTCGACATCAATCTTTTTATATTTCAGATCAAACTCAAGTTGCTCCAAATCATCCCTGCTTGTACTTAGGGTTACTGCAGAATCCAGCTTCGCATCATTAAAGGCAGCACTGCTCTTTTCGAGGGATTCGGTGTTTTGTTGCATAAGTTGTTTTATTCTCCCTTCATCCAGAAGAGCAACGTAATCCCCTTTTTTAACTATAGTTCCTTCGGGGACAAGATCCTTTATTTGCAACTGATAAATACTTAAGTTTCTGTCGCCTAATACATCCGGGAAATTGATCAAAACAGCCCGTTCACTTTGCATCTCTCCTTTACAGGTTATAATGGATTCAAATTTATCCTTCTTAACCACATAAATATTAGATGGCCGCTGCAATTTAAGAACAATAAATAACCCGATAATTAGAATTAATGCTAATGAAAAAATAACCGGTTTTGGTCTCATTTTCATAAAATTAATCAGTCTCATTCTATAGGAATTTTGTCAAAATCGATTGTCAAATCAGTTTTTCGTTCAAAGTCAAAAAGAGTTAATTGCCTGATAGTAAAATAATTATTCCAGTATTTTCGGAGTGATGCAATATATGCCCGCCGAGCGGTTTCAACATCATTGCGTGCCAGATTTAGCTTGGTTACATCCAGTTTCCCAATCTTAAAGCGTCGCATTGTTACGTCATATCCCATTTTTGCAATAGTATCGGCTCTGGCCGAATTTAAGACCTGTTCGGATTGTAAATTGAATTCCATCACATTCATAAGTACAGATTGCTGAAAATCAATCAGTTCTTGCTTAATACTGTTTCTAACTACCTCCCTGTTGGATTTTGCCATTAGCACAGCCCCCTTCCTCCGGCCCCAATCGAGTATTGGTATCGAAAGACCAACAATTCCAAGGTTTTGAAATTTGTTCGGATTTTGATAAGCATTTGAAATTTCTGTAGCTTTTTGATTGATCCCGGCTGATGCGCTTATGTCAACACTTAATCCGTTCTGAGCCTTGGTCTGCGCCACTTTGTTGTCTTCGTCAAGAAGCCGCTGTTGTTCCAAAAGCATGCCCGGATTATTTAGCAAAGCCTTTTGGATAGCCTCGTCAACATCTACCTGTAACGTCGAAACTGAAGAAGGCAATATACATTCAACTATAGTACCTTTATCGAGAGCGAGGTATGAATTAAGATCAGCTCTTGCCCTCACTAAACCCTGATTTGCACGGGTTACAGCAAGCTTTGCATTCATTTGGGTAAGTTCCATATTCAGCAACTCATCCTGTGTTACAGTTCCAACCTGATACCTTCCTTTCCCTAATTGAAAAAGGGTGTCAGCATTGGCTAAATTTGTGACCGCAATATTTTTTTCAATCTGTGCATCAATCATAGCAAAGAACTTACTTGTAGCAGTTAGTGCAATATTCTCCATGGATTGGATCAGATTTTTCTTCGCCATTTCAAATTTTACAGGTTCTATTTTTGATGCCCAATGCATACTGTTATACCCGTTAACCCTTTGCGTATAACCCACACTCAGGGCATTGGCTGAATATAGTGTCTGCTGGTCGCCAATGAAATTTCTGGCCATTCCAAGATCAGAACTAACATTAAAACTTCCTCCTGTCAATCCTACAAGCTGTGACATCCTTAAAGAAGCACTCGAAGTCAGGTTATTTTGTTGCGAATAGATCCAGGTGTGTGCGGTATAATCGTAGTCCTGTCTGATCGAATTACTGAAGGATAATGGATTTGACCCTATGGATAAGGATGGAAGCTTATTGGCTTTGTAATACTTAAATGCCCAATAACTCGAAAAGTACATGTTTTTTTGTTTGAATGCATCAATCGAATTTTGGGAAGCAATGTCAATCACCTGATTTAATGTCAGTTTAACGACTTTTTCCTCAGCTTTTAACGATAACCCAAGGCAACAAAATAAAAGGAAAATAAAATATCGGATCATTTGAATTAAGTTATTGACGTAATGATTCTACCGGGTCCTTTTCCGCAGCCCTCTTTGCAGGTACATACCCAAATACTATCCCAATAAAGACTGACACCCCAAAGGAGATAATTATGGAGAACAGTGAAATAATCGTTTTAATATCAAAGACTGTTTGTATGATTTTCGTTAAAATAACCCCCAGGATAATTCCAATTAAACCACCGGAAATACTAATTAAGGTGGATTCAGAGAGGAACTGGAAAACGATATCCTTCCGTGAAGCTCCAATCGCCTGACGGGTTCCGATTTCCCTGATCCGCTCCATGACCGACGCGAGCATTATATTCATAATTCCAATACCACCGACAATTAATGATATTCCGGCGATTGCTCCCAGAACGATGTTGAAAATATTTTTTGTCTTTTGCTGTTGTTTCAATAACAATTCAGGAATGCTTACATCAAAGTCCTGCACATTATTATGCTTCCTTAAAAGCATTTTTCCCACAATCTTAGCAGTTGAGGTCAGAGTGGGTGTTTCAGCAACCTGAATAATTACCATATCAAGCTGGTTGGTATCTTCAATGGTTGTATTTTGGTTACCTCCCCTGCCTGAAGCCTCAACCTGATCAGCCCTGATCAGTGCTTTATTCCTGTATCTCAACAACATAGTTTTAACAGGAATAATAATTTTATTATCCGTACTGCTGATCGCCATTGTACCTCCCCCTGTGCCTACAAAACTTCGTTTCTCGATAACACCTATGATTTTAAGCCAGATTTGACCACATTTTATGAATTTTCCCACTGGATTCTCCTGATTAAAGAAGACGTTCTTGACGTTATTTCCAATGATACAAACCGGATAACCGTTTATCAGGTGTTGAATATTAAAAAATGTACCGGATTCAAGCCTGATATCGAACAAACTGAAATAAGTGTTTGTGGTTCCTTCCAATTTTATAGGGCTGCTTTTATCATTCAGGATTGCAGAATAATTAAAATTAATTACCGGACAGACATCTTTAACTGTTGGAATAATTTCTTTGATTGATTCAGCGTCCAGCAGTGTAAGCCCCCTGGAGAATTTGGTCTTACTGGCAGACTGTGTCTGTCCTGCATCACCTGAGGCAGCACTCTTTTGATCGTTGGCTGTTGCCTGATTGGATGGTAAAATTGGTGTAACAATAATATTGTTTACGCCCACCATTTTAATTTGTTCAAGGATCTCCTGCTCAGCACCATTGCCGATTGCAAGCATACTGATCACTGCAGCGACTCCGAAAATAATCCCCAGTGCGGTAAGTAATGATTTAATCTTATTGGCAAAAATAGCTTCTACCGCAATTAAAACATTATAAGAATATCGTTCATAATATGCTCTTATCTTCATCCGTTCAGAATTATTCGGTTATTTCACGGGCAGGTTTCCCGAACCTGCTTCCCCTACACCCGATTGTGAAACTAAAGGCTCTTTATTAGCAGATTCCAGTAACTTTCTTTTCTCATTTTCAATTTTGACTTTCTGCTCCTTATAAATCTCCCAGCCTGTGGTTTCAATTTCATCTGGCTTTTCAGGTTCATTATATACAACTTCATCACCTTCAGCCAGTCCCTTATTCACAACAGTGTAATTTTCATTCTCACTTCCAAGATCAACGATCTGTCGCACAATCCCCTTCTTTCTCAGATACACATATTTCAAAGTATCGTTTGCATAGACAGCATCTGACGGGATAATCAATCTGTCCGTGTAGGAACCTGTAACGATTGTATTACTTGTTGTCATGGCCGGCTTTAGTAGAGGATCGAATCCGAAAACCCTGATCTTAACTTCAAAAACTTTCGCATCGCTTTTAGGCATAGGCTGGCCAATGTTTGCAACTGAAATCACCTCTCCTTTCAGCTCTTTTTCAGGAAAAGCATCAATACTTAATTTAACTTTCTGCCCATTTTTAATTTTGGAAATATCAATTTCGTTAACGTAAGTTTTTGAGATCATCCTAGTCATATCGGGAAGTGTGGCGATAATTGGGTTCCAGGTACTAACGCTTGATCCCACTTGTATTTTGGTCCCCATCCTGTCCTTTGCATAGATAACCATTCCCTGTTTGGGAGCCTTGATCGTCAGGGCATCTGACAACTTCAACAATTCATCAATTTTTTGGTTTTTTTGCTGCAAATCCAATGAAGCCCTGTCCACTTTCGATTTTGCCTGTCTCTCCTTCAGTTGAAAGCCTTTTTTATCCTGCTCCAATTTTCGCCTGACCTTTTCAAGATCCATCTCTGCCTTCTTAATTACAGATGGAGACTCGTATGCTGACTCCGCAACAATAATCTTTTTTTCTTCAACATCTGAAGTGGAGTTAATTAACTGGTCACGAAAGTTGCTCAGCGTAAGATTTGAATCCATTTTGGCATCCTGGAGCGCAACAAGTGACAACTCCATATCCTCCCGTGCCTTTGTCAGCACTTCTTCGATCACCTTGTGGTCGAGTGTTGCAATAAACTGACCGGAATCAACAACACTTCCCTCTTCAAGTAAATCTGATATTTTTATTTCATAAATACCTACATTTCTTCCTGCCAACTCGGCCGGAACAACAATATTAACAGACTTTTCAGCTTCTAGCTGACCGGATGTGTGTACCTTTATTTCTATTGGCCCCTTTACAACTTTGCAAGTAACAACCTCAATTTCTGAGCTTTTACTCCTATTCAAATAGAAAATTAAAAACAGGACAATGGCAGCACCTGAAATAATAAATACGGATTTTCTCTTCATTATGATCGTATTATAATCTGATTCACGGAAATTATACAATTTATATTCTTAATATTCAATCGTTTAAAATGAAACAAAATTTCCAGAAATAAAATAAAAAAGGTGGGTAAAGATAAGAATAGAAATGATGTAAAATATACTTGTACGTTAACGGAAGAAAAATTCCGATTAAAATCGATGAATAAAGCTCTCCTTTTGCAGATTTTTTCGAAATAGGACAAATCCTGTTTCAAAATGATCCAATGTTACTCTAACCTCCCTGTTGGAGACCAATTCATTCCATAAACTTTCCATTTCGACAGATTGATGTATCCCCCTTATGATCAAAATTTCATCATCTCCATGATTAGCCAGAATTGAATTGATAAGATATTTTGACTTTTCAGGAAAGTACGGGTAATTAATTACATAAAAACCCTGATCAGTAATCGGGACTTCATTCTCATTATAAATGAAGAGATTAGGGATCGTTAAATCAACATGTAATGCTGAGACGAATTGGTCGTAAAGTTCATTACCAGAAATAAAATATACAGGAATCCTGTTATTTGCCAAAGCGAGTGCTGAAAGATTGACACCAAGGCCTGGACCATAATAAGTAACAGCAGAGGGTTGAAACCACCGGATTAAACGGAGCATCATCTCACCAAATTTATTTCGCAATTCAATTTTTCTGTAAATTTCATTGGGCTTTGCCGGGAAACTCAGCAACGAAGAATTTGAACCAATACGAGCTTGAAAATCCTTTTGAGCTAACAGTTTTATTGCCCTGCTGCGTAAACTTTTCAAAATCAGATATTCAGGTATTTTCTGGCGATTTTCTATAACGGTAGTAATCAGGAGGAAAAGAAAGGGCGAATGTATTCCATGTCCACCCCTATGGTGCGCTTTGAAATAATATCTCTGGAAACTTTTCTGTTTATGATTCATTTTAAAGGTTTCTAAGAACAAAACTAAGAAACATTTAGTAATCTTAGGAATGAAGTTTGGAAAGCTGTTTTTTTCATGTAAGTTTGTTTTATGTCGGGAATACTATCACAGGATATTAAATTTCTTCCGGGCGTCGGACCGCGAAAGTCGATCATTCTGAACCAGGAGCTGAAGATTTTTACTTTGGGTGATCTGATCTATTATTTTCCCTATAAATACGTAGACCGCACCAAATTCTATACTATTCGGGAGATTAACAGCACTTTACCCTACATTCAGATAAAAGGCAGAATAACCGGATCTGAGGTTACAGGCGTTGGCAGAAACCAGCGTCTGATCGCATACTTTTCTGATGGAACAGGAATTCTTGAACTAATCTGGTTTCAGGGTATCCGTTATGTTACACAAACGATAAAAACCGGAATCGAATATATTGCATTCGGAAAACCGACAGAGTTTAATAATCAGTTCAGCATCGTACATCCCGAATTGGATGAAAATACTCAGGAATCTAATTTAAAGGATGGCTTTATTCAGGCATTTTACAATACATCCGAGAAATTAAAATCAAATTTTATTCATTCAAAGAACATCCTTAAACTTCAATATACCGCGCTTCAACTTGCAAAAGGAAGTATCTACGAATCGATGCCTGCATGGCTCGTTCAAAAACTTGGAATGATTGGGCTTGAATCAGCTTTAATCAACATCCACTTTCCGGAAAATCCGCAGGTCCTTAAAAAAGCAGAATACAGGCTTAAATTTGAAGAATTATTCTATATCCAGTTAAAATTACTTCATCTTAGAGAAGACCGTCATAAAAAATTCAGGGGTCATTTATTTACAAAGGTCGGTAGTTATTTTAATGATTTCTTTTATAATCATCTGCCATTTGAATTAACAAATGCCCAGAAACGTGTGGTCAAAGAGATCCGGAAGGATATGGGAACTGGCCGGCAAATGAACAGACTTCTCCAGGGCGATGTAGGAAGTGGGAAGACAATGGTTGCTCTTATGTCGATGCTTATTGCCCTGGATAATGGTTTTCAATGTTGTCTGATGGCTCCAACTGAAATACTGGCTAATCAGCATCATATTTCAATTCAGAAGTTCCTTGGCGACATGAGTGTGAAAGTAAAATTGTTAACCGGTTCGACAAAAAAGAGTGAGCGGGCTGTAATTCATAATGAGCTACTTACCGGGAATCTTCATATATTAACAGGCACTCATGCATTACTTGAGGATATTGTCCAGTTCGAGTCGCTTGGGTTGGTAATCATTGATGAACAGCATCGGTTCGGAGTAACTCAGCGTGCAAGGTTATGGCGCAAAAATTTTATTCCGCCTCATGTTCTTGTAATGACGGCAACTCCAATTCCAAGGACCCTTGCTATGACAGTTTACGGTGACCTTGATGTATCAGTTATCGACGAATTGCCGCCAGGGCGAAAGCCAATACATACCGTTCATTATTTCGAAAACAAAAGATTGATTGTTTACGATTTTATTCGAAAAGAGATTGCAGAGGGACGACAGGTGTATATTGTCTATCCACTAATTTCTGAATCAGAAAAAATGGATTACAAAAATCTCGAAGAGGGTTACGAGCAGATAAAAAAAATATTTCCTCATCCTGAATACTCAATTGGAATGGTTCATGGAAGGCTGAAAGCAGCTGCGAAAGACATTGAAATGCAACGCTTTAAAAAAGGAGAAACCCAGATTCTGGTCGCAACAACAGTTATTGAAGTAGGTGTCGATGTACCAAATGCCTCTGTAATGATTATTGAGAGCACCGAGAGATTTGGTTTGTCTCAGCTGCATCAGCTCAGAGGCAGGGTGGGAAGAGGTGCAGAACAATCGTACTGCATTCTGTTAAGTAGTTATAAGCTTGGTTCTGAAAGCAGAAAAAGAATCGAAACGATGGTCGCAACAAATGATGGGTTCGAAATAGCCGAGGCAGATATGCGTCTTAGGGGTCCCGGCGATATTGAAGGGACCCAGCAGAGTGGAATCGCATTCGACCTTAAGATAAGCAATCTTGCCAGGGATGGGCAGATTTTGCAATATGCCAGAGACATAGCCGAATCAATAATTTCCGAAGACCCACTACTTGAACAAAAACAAAATGAAATCCTGAAGAAACAATTAATTGCTCTTAGAAAAAACCATTTAAACTGGGGCTCCGTAAGTTAAAAATAATAATCCTTCGGTATTTTTTTCTTAAAACAAAAAACCTACTTTTGCCACGCGAACCAATATCATATTACGAATGGACGAAGGGCCTGCGGATATATTTTTATTAACCTGATATCACAGGAAAGCCATTCTATTGGATGTGCTCCTTGTAATATCACAAAGCAAGGAGGATATGACATCAATCACAACATTCTATTTAAGTCGTATTGTAGGACAAAAAGTTCTCGATCATAATGGTATCTACCTCGGTACTGTCAAAGATCTGCTTGTAGATCCAGAACCTTCGACATATCCAACCGGTCATCCTGTTGTAAAAGGGATAAAAATCAAGTATGCAAGAAATATTACATTCTATTCTTTCGAAAACTTCCATGTCGAAAAGGTCAATGGCAAATTAACAGTAATCTGTGATCAACTCATCGAATTATCTAAAGATGAGACTAATAATAGCATGCTCCTTGTAGATGCAGTTCTTGATAATCAAATCGTGGACCTTAACGGGAGGAAGCTTGTACGTGTTAACGACGTCCGTCTGGTTACAATAAGCAGCGGAACATTCGCCGTTGCCGTAGACATCGGTATTGAAGGACTATTACGAAGAATAGGTATCGTTAAACCGCTAAAAATTATTGTAGAATTTTTAGGTGGAACTATCCCTGCGAAATTTATCCTCTGGGAAGATGTCGAGACTATTGACTTTTCCAATCTGAATATTAAACTCTCGAAGAGTTATACAAAACTTCAGACACTACACCCTTCCGACCTCGCTGACATCATCGAAGACCTTGGACGCAAAGCGAGTACCGAGGTTTTTTCTGCCCTCGATGACGAAAAAGCGGCGGATGTAATGGAAGAACTCGATACCGAAACCCAGGTACATATCCTCGAAAGTCTTTCGATCGAAAAAGCTGCTGATGTACTCGATAAGATGCCTGCCGATGAAGTGGCAGATATTCTGGATGCACTCGAAGACGACAAGGCAGAATTGCTCCTGAACGAAATGGAGAAAGATACATCCCAGGAAGTAAGGGAATTGCTCGTTTATCCGGATCATACGGTAGGAAGTATAATGTCGTCCGAGGTGATGTCATTTAACCAGCATACAACAATTGAAGAGGTTCTTGCTGAACTGAGAAACCAAAAACCCGAATTCGAAACGCTCTATAACCTGTTTGTCACAGATGACAAGGATGTACTTCTTGCAACTTTCTCTATCCGTGATGTAGTTATTTCATCACCCGATGTTCAGATTAAACAAATCATGAAGCCATCGCCCGTCCATCTTCGTGATTATCAAAAAATTAATGAAGTTGCGGAAATAGTTTCGAAATACAATTTATTAGCCATCCCTGTTGTCGATAAGAAGAATGTATTAAAGGGTATGGTGGTCATCGACGACGTGATTGAAGACTTAATTAAGAAACGCAGAACCAACAAATAACCATTGAGTTATGTCAAAAAATAAAAAATCCATTTTCCAAAAGATCGGTTTATTTCTGGCAATTCTTGGTCCCGGAATAATCACCGGTAGCGTCGATAATGATGCAGGGGGAATTACTACCTACTCAGTGGCTGCTGCTATCTATGGCTATAGCCTGATCTGGACTCTCATCCCTTCATTTATAGTACTTGTAGTGATTCAGGAAATGAATGCGCGTATGGGTATTGTTACCGGCAAAGGCCTTGCTGACCTGATTCGTGAAAATGCAGGAGTGAAAATAACATTCTTCATATTTATTGGACTATTAATTGCAGATATAGGAAATACGACGACCGAATTTGCAGGTGTGGCCGGAAGTATGGAAGTCTTTGGAGTAAGTAAATATATTTCGGTGCCCATAGTTGGTTTCATGGTCTGGTTTTTAGTTGTTAAAGGAACATATAAGATAGCAGAACGTATCTTCCTGTTATTCAGCATCTCGTTACTTATGTATGTTGTGTCTGCCATAATGGGGAAACCACATTGGGGGGAAATTGGACATTCAATTATTCATCCGCAGATGGAACTCTCAGCCAGGAGTATCTCCATGGTTATCGGTATTATTGGAACAACAATTGCTCCCTGGATGCAGTTTTACATGCAATCGTCTGTGATCGAAAAAGGATTGAAGATGAAGCAATACAAATACACCCTGATCGACATCATTGTAGGATGTGTCGCCACTGTTGTGGTAGCATTCTTTATAATGGTAGCCTGCGCTTCGACCCTGCATGAAAACGGCGTGCAAATTAACGAAGCAAAAGATGCCGCACTGGCTCTTAAACCACTTGCCGGAGCTTTCGCCTCACAGGTATTTGCATTTGGGCTCTTTATTGCATCAATATTCTCGGCCACTATATTACCACTTGCGACTGCATTTTATGTCTGTGAAGCCTTCGGATTTGAAGCTGGCATAGATAAAAAGTGGAGTGAAGCTAAAGAATTTTATATTCTTTATACAGGCATTCTGATCGTGGGAGCAGCTATTATCCTGATCCCCCAAGCCCCTTTAATCCTGATATCCCTGTGGTCGCAAATAATTAACGGGATGCTTTTACCTGTTGTCCTGATCTGCATGATTCTATTGGTTAATAACAAAAAAATCATGGGGAAATATGTAAATAAGCTCACCAACAATATCATTGGATGGGGTGCAGTAATTATCCTTATTGCATTGTCCTTAATTCTTTTATTGATGCCTGTGTTTGGAGGGGGAAATTAATATTAATACTCTTGGTTCAAAATTCAGCATTCCCTTATTTTGTATATTCAACTCAGGAATATTAGCAGAAATGTGATAGATATTGGTCCTGAATGCATCACTTAAATTCAAACTGAACGTATTATTTTCGTTCCTCGATTTCATTTGAAGACCAGCAGAAACTGAACTTATGCAGCTGCTCTTGCATACCCCCCAAAGTTAAGGAGACTGATAAAATCCAGAGAGTTCACCAGAAAGCCTTTCCCCGATTTTAAAATTATTGATTATATTGATATTGAAATTCTTAAGGCTTAAATCTATTTTCTGACCATCGTAAAAAGTTTTAACATTTTGAACAATACCATTCATATTATTCTGAATATTCCACCATCCGGTAACATTTACAGGGAACGCAATCATGAAAGACGTTGTAGTCACCTTATCAAGATTCCTTGATAACATGTAAAGAATATTTTTCACAGTATCCTGCCTTGGCTGGAAACGGCGGATGGCGTTGTTTTCTACAGTATGCGTAAGAGAAAACAGTACCGTTTTATACCTGTAATCTGTTTTGAGAATATCACTAATGGATGGTTGAAGTTTTTCATTTCCGGCAAGGTAGGTATCAGGTGATTGAAAAACGATAAAAGGTTCCAGTTCATTGAAGGAAGGCCGGGTTATCCTGCGGCTGTATGAAAACTGAAGGGTACCGCTCTTTGTAAGATCATGAGATAAAAATAATGTAGGAAAGAGTTCTTCATAGTGCTGGTCAATAATGCCATGCTGTGTTTGTGTATTCAAAACCGTGTTAGTGTATTCATAACGAAGTCCTGCAAACATGCTGGTTTTAGGATTAAATTTAAAGTTTACAGATGAATAAACGGCATTGATATCCTCATGTAATGAATATTTATTTGTTAGATCCTCATTAAATTTCCAGACCCAGGCAATCTGTTTGGCAACACTGACATCATTTTCAAAAGCGGTATTGGTATGTTTGAGTCCGGCTTCAAATTTGGTATCCTTTCCTAAGTTCCGGGAATAATCTAATTTCGAAACAAAAGTATTTATTGGATGGTGGTGTAGTGATAAGTTCGATCTTTTTGATGTTCTCTGAACTCATGCTGCTTAACATTTCGATCGCAGAAGTCAGAGGCATCTGAGTTTCCTTCCCGTTAATCATCCGCACGACACCTTCCTTCCCACCAAGAGAAACCGTTTTATTTTGACGATTTGCAATTACTCCCGGAGATCTCTCCAAAACATCAAGGGCCGTGCTTCCAGCAGAGGTAATACTTTTATCAACATTGACTACCAACCGGTCAATCTGTTGCTCATAAACAGGCTTTTTTGCAACAATATCAACATTCTCCAAAAGTTTAGAATCCTCTTCAGCTACAAGAGGAGTAACATGGATATGATCTTTTGGGCTTAGAATTTCAAACGGTTGCGAATACAACATCCGTAATGCACATTTGTTGCGGTTCGTTCGTTCCAAAAGTACTACCACAATTTTATTTGAGTGTCACCTATATCTCGGAAGGTAAGGAAAAGAGAGAGGTGAAATTTTTATAGATTTGATATTTAAGAAAATCCAGTGGAAGGTCAAGTGTTTTGGACATTTGGTCATAGATGTCCTCAATGGGCGTTTTAGCTTCATCAGTCTCAAGAAAAAGTGAGGTTAACGGAATCATTCGGATCGCTTCAAGCAATCGTTGCGAAGGATTCAAAATCGATTTACCTACTGAAAAATAACATCCCAGACCGATCAGTTGTCTTGTAATTATGGCACCTTCAGAATATCCGTGTAAAACACACGGAACCTTGGATCGCTTAAGAAAAGGCATAATCTCATTCCATGATCTTACTGAATGAATTATCAATGGAACCTGATGAGTTTCAGCGAAAGTGATTTGTAACTGAAAAATATTTTTCTGAATGTCAAAATCAACCTGACATACCTTATCCAAACCTGTCTCTCCAACGCCAATGAATTTATTGTTGGAAAGCAGACCGTCAAGCATCTCAAGTATCTCTTTATCAGTAAAATTATCAGCGTGCCACGGATGGATAGCTGAAGTAAAGAACGATTTTATGGGATCTTTGAAATCCAATTCTTCAAGGTGAAAACTCTGAACTGATATGATATCATCAGATGTTCTTGAAATGTGGGTATGTATATCAATAAATGGTATAGTCAAATCTTTTTTGTATCATTTTTTCAAAAGTAATTGTATTTTTAGAAAAATAACTGATCAAAACCATGATGATTAACAGATGACTGAAATAATTATTAGTGAAAACATTAAAAAAAGAATTCCCCATTTATCGCTGGGTTGCGTTGAATGTAGGGTTGATATTTTAGAAGAGAATCATGATTTGTGGCAGGAGATTGATGCAGTTAGCAGGGTTCTTTCTTTATCGGCTGAACTTTCAGATGTAGGCAGCCATCCGGCAATCAGGGCGTCAAGGCAGGCGTATAAGGCTTGCGGAAAGGACCCTGCGAGATACCGCCTTTCTTCCGAGGCTTTGATGCGACGGATTGTCAAAGGGAATCAATTGTATAAAATCAATAATGTTGTCGATCTTGTCAACCTTGTCTCTTTGAAATCCGGGATGTCAATAGGTGGTTATGATGCGGATAAGATCAGGGGGTTAGTGAGCTTTGACATTGGCCTTAAGGACGAGCCTTACGAAGCAATCGGAAGAGGAGAATTGAACATTGAGAATCTTCCGGTATTCAGGGACAATTTGTCCGCTTTTGGTTCGCCAACAAGTGATTCCGTTCGCACCTGTGTTACCTCAGGTACAAGAAAATTCTTAATGATTATAGTTGGATTTTCAGGGTCTGTACAAACAAACCTGACATTAAATCTGGCTTTAAGTCTTTTAGAGAAATATGCCAATGCCGGAGAAATAGAAACTATTTTAGTCAAATAATCAGGATGTTCCTCTCTAATGAATTAATTTTGCACAATAATTAATGTTTAAATGATGAGATATTTTACAAAATTTCTATTGTGGCTAACAGGATGGAAAATAATAAGCGGGGTCGTACCTGTTCCCAAATGTGTGGTCCTTGGTGTTCCACATACGTCAATCTGGGACTTTGTTGTTTCATGGATGTTCTATAAATCCATTGGCGGAAAGCCGAATATCGTTGTAAATAAAAAATTCTTCTTCTGGCCAGCTTGTTATCTGATGAACTACATGGGTGCCATTCCGGTGGATACTGCAAGAGGAGCAAGTCTTGTAAAGCAGATCATGTCAGAATTTAAAAAAAGGGAAATCCTCCATTTGGCCATTGCTCCGGAGGGAACACGTGAGCCAACAACAAAATGGAAAGGCGGTTTTCATACAATTGCCCGCGCGGCCAATGTCCCGGTGTTCTGCGCTGTCTTCGACTGGGGTCGCAAGGAAATAGGCATATTGGACCAAATAGAACTTACGGATGATTTAAATGCTGATATGCACCGAATCAAACAATGGTATAAAGACCGGGGAGTAAAGGGGAAATACCCTGAAAAGTTTATCCTGGGTGAAGGGTTAGATTAAATATTCTGATGAAAACTAAAGATACATTGCGTATTACACTCGCTCAAATAGATCTTGAATGGGAAAATCCATCTCAAAATCTTACAAATGTGGAAAGTTTAATCCGGCCATTAAAAGGACTGACGGATCTCGTTATTCTCCCCGAAACCTTTAACACCGGATTTACAATGCGGGTGACGGATTTAGCTGAACCTATGGATGGCACAACAATCCAATGGATGAGCCGGTTGACAAGAGAATTAAATCTTGCTTTGTGTGGAAGTATTCTTGTAACCGAGGAAGAAAAATACTTCAACCGCTTCCTTTTTGTCACTCCCGATGGTGTGGTTAGATTCTACAATAAACGTCATTTGTTTTCCATTGGACAGGAATCAGAATTATTAACACCAGGCGATCAACGGGAACTTATAAATTATTTAGGTTGGGGAATAGCACCTTTTATTTGTTACGACATTAGGTTTCCCGTTTGGTGCAGGAATCGTGCTGGTGCCGATCTTATGATATTTTCGGCAAACTGGCCTGAATCACGCGTGGATGTATGGAATACACTATTAAAGGCAAGAGCTATTGAAAACCAGGTTTACGTGGCGGGTGTTAACAGGACCGGAACAGATGGGAATGGATTAACGTATTCCGGAAACAGTCAAATTATTAATGCAAGAGGCGAAATAACAGGTATTAATAATTTATCAAATAACGACTTAATAACATATAATATTTCCAAACAAGAGTTGGCAGATTTCAGGATTAAATTTCCTGTATCCGACGATGCAGATAGTTTTGTTATATCCTGATTTAAAATTCAAATGAGTTCCAACGGACAATTTGTTCTATGGATTTGCGTTGCTTGACAGGTGTTCCAGTGTTCACGGGATAACCTAAAGCTATTAATGCAACAGGATCCATATGATCCGGAAGTTCAAAAATGTCCCGGAATTTAGATTCGTCGAAATTGCATATCCAACAACCACTCTCGCGGATAAAGTGAATGTATTTGCCCCAGTAATGGCCGGTCTGTGATTACAACAAATAGATAAACTGAAGGTTCCAAATCTTTCCAAATTATTTTATGGTTAATAATATAGTACCCTGATTATCAGAATAGGTGTATTGGAAAGAATTGGCTAGCTTTGCACTTAAAATGAAGGCATATTTAATTATAAGGTAATTCAAGAAGTTTATTAATGATTACAATTTCAAATTTAGCGATACAATTTGGCAAAAAGCCACTATTTCAGGATGTTAACCTAAAGTTTACACCGGGAAACTGCTATGGGGTTATTGGTGCCAACGGAGCTGGGAAATCAACCTTGCTGCGTATTATAGCAGGTGACCTTTCTTCGACAAAAGGTTCCGTTACCCTTGGACCCGGTGAACGTCTTTCAGTACTCAAACAAAATCACTATGATTATGAGGATTATACTGTTCTGAATGCCGTTCTGATCGGTCACTCTGAATTGTGGAATATCATTCAGGAAAAAGATAAGCTCTATGCAAAAGCAGATTTTACCGATCAGGATGGTATGCGGGCAGCCGAACTTGAAGAGAGATTTGCGGAGATTGATGGCTGGAATGCAGAAAGCGATGCCGCGATGCTTCTCAGCGGACTCGGAATAAAGGAGGAGTTCCACCACCGTTTAATGAAAGAGCTGGGAGGAAAAGAGAAAGTAAGGGTGTTACTTGCACAGGCCCTTTTTGGAAAACCCGACAACCTTCTTCTCGATGAGCCTACTAACGACCTTGACCTCGAAACAGTATCCTGGCTGGAAAATTATCTCGGAAACTATGAAAATACAGTTCTGGTAGTATCACACGACCGTCACTTTCTGGACGCTGTAAGCACACATACTGTGGATATAGATTTTGGAAAGGTCCAGTTATTTGCAGGTAACTATAGCTTTTGGTATCATTCAAGTCAGCTAGCCTTGCGCCAGCAGCAATCGCAGAATAAAAAAGCCGAAGAGAAGAAAAAAGAATTACTCGAATTTATCGCCAGGTTTAGCGCCAATGTTGCAAAGTCCAAGCAGACAACCAGCCGTAAAAAAATGATTGAGAAACTGAATATTGAAGATATACAACCTTCTACGCGAAAATATCCGGGAATAATTTTCACACCTGATCGTGATCCGGGAAACAGGATTCTCGAAGTTAAAGGACTCAGTAAAAGTATAAACGGGGAAATTTTATTTAAAGATCTGGATTTTACGGTTGAAAAAGATGATAAAATTGTCTTTCTCTCAAGAGATCCACGTGCTATGACCGCTCTTTTCGAGATTATTACCGGTCATGAAAAGGCGGATTCCGGATCCTATTTCTGGGGTCAAACAATTACAAGCGCCTATTTACCAATGGATAACTCGGATTTTTTCAATAGCGATCTAACCCTTGTTGAATGGCTTGGACAGTTTTCGAATGATACAAGCGAAAATTACATTAGAGGTTACCTGGGAAAGATGTTATTTTCTGGTGAAGAGATTTACAAGAAAATCACTGTCCTTTCCGGAGGTGAAAAAATGCGGTGCATGATCTCACGAATGATGCTTCGTAATGCAAATGTTCTTGTTCTGGATACCCCCACAAATCACCTGGACCTCGAGTCAATTCAAGCCTTTAACAATACCTTAACCAATTTTAAAGGGAATGTGCTCATGTCATCACACGACCATGAATTCATACAAACCATTGCCAACAGGGTAATAGAATTGACTCCCAAAGGGATCATTGATAAGATAACCGAATACGATGATTACATCTCAAACGACGAACTGAAAGAGCGAAAAAATATGATGTATAGTTAATAATTCATAATTTATTTCTACGCATGCAAAATTTCCATTAGTTTTGGTCAAAATTTAATTTAAAATATTCAGAACATGAAAAAGTTTATTTATGTATTATTAATTCCGGTCATAATTCTCGCATCCGGATGTGGTCACCGTAAAGAACAAATCGCTCGTCTTCAGATGCAAAATGATAGCTTAAGAGCTGTTGGAACTGACAAAGATGCAAATATTGCTGATTTTGTTACAACATTTAATGAAGTTGAAGCTAATCTTGATTCTATTAAAAGGATTGAACAGGTTATCGATAAGAGCGCTAAGTCGGGTGAAGTAAAAGGCTCACGCAAAGATCAGATTAAGAGCGATATAGCTTATATATATAATTTACTTCAGAAAAATCGTAAATTGGTTGCCGAACTCACTTCAAAATTAAGCAAGTCAAATAAACATGCTGCTGAGCTTCAGAAAATGATTGATAACCTCAATAAATCAATCGATGAGAAGAATACCCAGATCGCTCAGCTTACTGACGAATTAGGTAAACTAAACATACAGGTGAAAGACCTTAATGTAAAAGTATCTGATTTAAATACGAATGTGAACAATCTGACAACAGACAATCAGAAAAAACAAGCCGAAATTGATGCGAAGACTGAGGCACTAAATACAGCCTATTATGTTATAGGAACTAACCGCGAACTTAAGGATAAGAAGATTATCGGCGGAACTGGCGGATTCATCGGAATTGGTCGCACAAAAAATATTATGGCTGATCTGAATATGAATGACTTCACAAAAGTGGATATCACTAAAATAAGTGAGATACCTGTGATGAAGAAGAAGGCTACAATTATTACAAAACATCCAAATGGTTCTTACCGTATTGATGGTAATAAGTCAGTCGACAAGATCGTTATTTTAAATGCAAAAGACTTCTGGAGCCTTTCAAAAGTGCTTGTTGTAGTTGCAAAATAATTGTAATATCTAAAAAAGTAAAGCCGGTCTCTTCGGAGAACCGGCTTTTTTTTGTTTATATCTAATCTTACTTCGAAGAATTCGTTATATTTTAATTGGTCAGCGTCTTGAACTCTGCTTTGCTGTAGGTTATTTTTTCTGCTTCATAACGCTTTATTTGCACAAGTAAACGTTTCCGGAACCATTTATAATTCAAATTTGCTTTTGGTGTCCATGCTACTTCAGCTAAAGCAGCTGCACGTGGAAAGGTCATATAATCAACATATACAGGGGTTTTCATATATGGCGTCCAAATATTACCCTGAATACCCATAATATATCTGGACTCCTTGTTATTCAAAGATTTAGGTATTGGATCAAAATTGTAAATCTGTTCAAGTGTAACAAGACCGCCAACTGCAAGAGGTTCAGTTGAAGGATTCCCCTGATATTGATCGAAATTATAGTACTTTCCGTTTGATACAACAGTAAGATTTTTTTTTCGTACTGAAGTAATAGTATAATCTTCACCATGCCAGGCAACTATGACCCCACCTGTTCTGCTTGTATCCTTGAGGAGTTCATCCCAGCCAACAACTTCTTTACCAAGTGAATGAATCATTTTAGTCACTCTTCCGACAAAATAGTTATGAAGTGCCTGTGTAGAGACAATACTGTCCTCTTTCATTCGGGTCTCACAATCAGGACACCTGTCCCATCGCGTGACAGGGCAATCCGCACCTCCAATATGGAAATATTTACCAGGAAACAGCCCGGCCATTTCACTAAACACATCATTAAGAAAAATAAACGTGTTCTCTTTACCCGGACAATAAACATCACTATACATCCCCCATCGTCCACCCACCTGATACGGAACTCCGTTGCAACCAAGCTCTGGGTAAGCAGCAAGTGCCGAAAGAGCATGACCCGGTATTCCAATCTCAGGAACAATTGTAATATACCGATCCGAAGCATATTCTACAATCTCCCGAATATCATTTTGAGAATAATATCCTGCTGCTGAGACAGTGTCTATTCCATAGCCATTGGCAAGATGACCTCTAAGAGTATTGGTCCGTACTGAACCAACCTCAGTAAGCCGCGGATATTTCTTAATCTCTATTCGCCATCCCTGATCATCAGCTAAATGCCATTGAAAAGTATTAAATTTATGCATTGCCATCTCATCCAGGAACTTTAGTATATACTCCTTGGGCATAAAATGGCGGCTTACATCAAGCATTAATCCGCGCCAGGCAAATCGCGGGGCATCTTTTATGTCTACTGCCGGAAGAATGATCTCACCAACTTGTTTTGGTGATGGAGGCATTAGCTGGAACAAGGTTTGAACACCATAAAACAGACCATTTGCAGCAGCTGCCTCAATTAAGACACCATCAGGTAAAACTGAAAGATGATAATCCTCTTTCCCCAGATTTAATGTAGGATCCAATTTAAGAAATACAGACTGCTTTACACCAAATTCGTACGCCGTAATACCTAAATTCGCTATTCCAAAATACCGTTCCAGGTGGCTTGTCAAAAATCCGGCTATGTGTCGTAATTGTTCATTTTCATTGCTGATACCTATTTTTGTAGCTGAATTGATCACAAATACACCATCCTTATCAGTCCCCTCTGCAGGTTGCGGAATGATTCGTATTACTGGTCTGGGCAGAGGTTCTTTACAAGATCCAAGAAATAGAATCAGACAAACTGGAAACAATATTCGAAGCAAGTTCATTTATCGGGTAATTTATATTTCCAAAAGCTCAAAAGTATAAAATTAATTATTCTTCGACCGGATTCCTCTAAGAAGAATAAAACCATTTAAAACGAATCCAATGATTATTAAGGTATTGCCAAATACTGCATTCATGTTTAAGGAAATAATTTTCCCTGCCAGTGCTACACTGCCCCCGGTTATCATTGCCGCAGAACTCCACCTTTTACTGGCAGTAAAACCCAAAAGTCCGGCTATTGTGGGAATAATAAAGCTACCGGAAAAGATAGTCAGAGCAAGAAGCAGTGACTGGATAATAGAATGAACACTCAATGATAATAGAATACTGAGTAGTCCCGTAACAAGCATAACGATCTTGGTATTTCGTAATGAGCTACTTTTCTCAAGCCCTTTTGATATCGTGTCACTGACAATTGTGGAGGTAGTCATCAATGTTGTCGATCCTGTTGACATAACAGCAGATAACAGAGCGGCCACAAGTAAACCAATTCCCCAATCAGGTAGCTTATTCATCATTACCGGAATTAATGCCGATCCGTTATGATTTAAAACTTCCGGGAATTTAAAGGTGGCAAAGACCCCTAAGAAAGTTATGCACAATGAAAATGGTATTAATATAATGGCACTAATCAGAACACTTCTTCTTGCAACAATTTCATTTTCAGCACAAAATATCCGGGAATATATATCCGGACCAACAACAAATGTCGAAGAGTAAGTCAGAATAAGAACTACAAGATCAAAAGGATGAAAACCATTATTAAAAGGAAATTTCAAGGCAGTCATTTTTACCGGTGACACGGGCTCGGTGAAGTAAACGTACACGGCAGTTAACACGATCCCCCCAATAATAATAAATGCCTGGTAAAGATCAGTTTTAAGTACCGATATCTGCCCTCCGATAACCGTATAAAAAATAAAAACGGAACCCGCACCCCATACTCCGATAGAATAATCAAGGCCAGTAAAACCAGCCAATATTTTGGCAGCTCCGATGATCTGTGCGGCTATAATTCCAATCCAGGCAACAGAAATTATAAAGGAGGAAATCATTTTTGCCTCTGAGCCATAGTAATCGCCAATCATTTGTGGGAGTGTATAACTACCCTGACGTCTTACAAGCATAGATACCGGAACCAACAAAAAAAGCCCAAATGAGGCACATAACAAAAGCCAGGATGCTGCCCAACCCTGTGTTAAAGTAAGATCAGCAGTGCCGAGGATAGCAGAACTTCCGAGTATGGTTGCAAGTAAAGACCCTGTTATCTGCCATATATTTCCTCGCTTTCCAGCGACATAGTAATCACTTCCTGTCTTTATCCTGCGGGATGAGATAATGCCTGTAAGGATCATTGAAAATACATACAGTATGATTATGAAGTATTTAAGCATCACTTATCCCGGATTAATAAAAAAGTGATATCATCTTTTGGGATCATGATGAGCTGAGACATGTTCACGACGGAAAGGTGGTAGAAACACCCAATAAATTCCTCCTAATGAAATAATTGCTGAGAGCAGAAAAAACATTACACTCAAGGCTATACATAATTCATTATCAAGACTCATCATCTTTGCACCTACAAGGAAAACCATTTCCCTTGCACCGATTCCACCAATAGTTATAGGCAATGCTGTAGCTATCGCAGAAACAAAAAAGAGAAACAGGTAGTCAAAAAGATCCTGACTTTGGTGGAAAGCTGAGAGAATCATAATGGCAGAAATAAATTGCATCCCTTGTAAAGCCATTGACCACCAGAATAATCCGGCATGAATACGAAAAAAACTTTTAAAAAAATATTTCAGTACAAGAAGATAAAATCCATATATAAAGGGAATTACAATCCATACATGTCTGGCATATTCAAGATGCAAACCTGACAAATAGTACAAAAGGACTGTTATCATTCCTATTGCTACAAGGCCGGCAATACGGTTTACAAGCATAGTCCCAATATTCTTTTTAAGGCCGTTCTTTCGGTATTTATTTACAAGATATACCTTATAGCCATCACCACCTATACCCCCAGGAAGGAATAAATTATAAAACATACCCAGCCAGAACAATTTAATGTTCAAGGATTGTGATATGTGTGCCCCAGTGTTGCGAAAAGAAAGATTCTGACGAAATGCTGAGAAAATAAATGAAATAACTAAAAGTATGAAAGCAATCAAAAGGTAATAATAATTGGCTGTTGAAAATACACCCAAAACTTCTTTGATCGATATTTTTGATATAACCCACCAGATTGCACCTACTGAAACAGCAAATTTTAACAGGTTTATAAAAGCCTTTTTAAGTTTTATTTTCACTTTAAATTATTCTTCTATAACTTAATAAATACCTTACGCTTGTAAAGAAAATAACAAATCCACCATAATCCGGCCCATACCGTTAATGACAAAACAATATCATTTGTAAGCACGCCAGCAGGCAGGAAAACTGCATTAATAAAAGGTTTAACAATTGCCTCAATCCAGCTATTCCCATTCGTGTGTGCAAAAAGATAGATAAACAGTGGATTCATGCCAACTACTGCAAAAAACAGTGAGAATTTTGTGTATTTCCTGATATCAATTAACCAGTACGAAAAAGCCATTGCAATCATACACCAACCGCCACTAACAAAAACAAAAGAAGCTGTACAAATATGTTTTATAATGGGGATAAAAGGGCTAAGGGCGAAACCAACGAAGAGACCTACAATTCCGGCTAAAAGCATGATCTTGATTTTCATTTTTGGCTTCCAGTTGTTCATCAAAATCATTCCTGTTATAACGCCCCATATCGTATGCGCTGCAGTTGGAATTGCATTAAATGCAACCCAGTGGCCTCCTCCAGGCATCCCGGTCAATGCAAGGTCAAACCAGGATCCGAAGTTTTGATCAGGGGTAAAGGGCTGGTTAAATCCACTAACATTCCAGTATAAATAAATCAACTGTGAAATTAGTATTAGTAAAAAAGAGATTATCAACTGCCATTTGACTGTTTTGCGCATCAATAAGAATGCAATAAAGTATGATACAGACAGTTGTGCAAGAACATTTGTGAACCTAAAAGTTATCTTTCCAGGTCCAATACAATATAAAGCCCAACCTAATATAAGAAGCATCAGTGAACGGATTACAGCATGACGTAAAGTCACATTCCAGCTATCTCCTCGGTTCCACCTTTTAGTCATTGAGAAAGGCATCGAAACCCCGACAATAAACATGAAAAACGGCTGGATCAAGTCCCAAAAATGTAACCCAATCCATTCAACATGTTCAAGCTGGTGTCCTATTGCCGAAATAATCGTCCCGTTAAAAAAAGGATCAGTTAAAGTATTGAAGAAACCTGAGAACTCACCTATTAGCATGAACATAGTAAATCCCCTGAAAAAATCAATAGAGAGCATCCTGTGCTGTTCCTGTCCCGGGAGGTTTGTATTACTCATTTTATTATCTGGGTACGTTAATAATGCTTTTGGTATTCAACCAAATTAAGCCACTCCTTCAGTATAGTTCCCTGAAAAAGTGGCTTAAAGATAACCCAAAATTTATTTCAAATTATCAATTAGCAGGTTACAAAAAATTACTATTACTTTTTACTTAATTCCTTTAATCTGATATTTTTAAATTTAACTACTGAACCATGTCCAAGGAAACCAATATGACCTTTTTCACGGAAAAGTCCGGGGTGGTCCTTGTGGTCCATCGGACCATTCCTGGCAGCTTCTTTGATATCACCATCAAGAATGACAGTACCATTGAGCGTAACTTTAATCCTTGTACCCTTAGCAATAACTTCCTCATAATTCCATTGTCCAACAGGCTTTAAAAATCCGCGTTTAGCAGGAATAATCCCATACACTGAACCATGATACTGATAAGGCTGAAGATTAGCATATACAGGATCCTCATTATCCAAAACCTGAATTTCCATTCCCTGATAAGCTGCATCACCTTCTAATGGAGCACGTATTCCAAGACCGTTATTGGCAGCCGGAGTTAGCTGAAATTCCAAACGGATGGCAAAATCGCTATATTCACCGGCAGTAAAAATATTTCCATGTGATGGACCATTATCAAGATGCAAGACTATTTCACCATTTTCGACATGGTAGTCAACAAGATTTCCTGTCCACCCATCAAAGCTTGTACCATTAAAAAGAGCCTTGAATCCATCTTTGGACTCTTCTTCAGAAACTGTGTATGCATCATTATTTAACTCTTTAACATAAATATCCCGGAAAGCCAGGTCCGTTCCATGCGCCTGAAGTTCAATCCCCTCTTTTGCAAAGATAGGAAGTGAACGGTCCCAATAGTTTTCAAGGATAACATTATCAACAACAAGCTCACCGTTAAGGTAAACGGTGACCTTATCCCCGATCATCCTGATTCGGAAAGTATTCCAATCTCCAATAGGATTATCTCCAACTTTCAAAGGTTTAGAGGCATTTTTCTGATTATTGTACAAGCCACCGGAACCTACCTGGGCACCTACTTCGACACGCGAAGTATCCCAGATTTGAACCTGTGGAGAACCGCGGAGATAAATACCACTGTCACCTTTTTTTGTAATTCGCCAGTCTACAACCATTTCAAAGTCACCATATTGTTTTACCGAACATAGGTTATCGCCTGAACCATTGAAGACAATACAGCCATCCTTAGCCGCCCAGTTAGTTCCCAGATTCAGATTAGCATCTGCTTGCTTTTTTGCTAATTCCTTAGGATCCATTTTCTTACGCGTGATCGGATTACCTACCAATGCCTGCCATCCACTGAGATCCTTTCCATTAAACATAGGCACAAGCCCATCTTCATACGACATCTCATCCAGGTATTTATTAATTCTAGCCCTGTCGTATTCACTTTCGCTGCCTGAAAGACTATTTAAAGCCTTGTTCAACGCGTCACGAACCACAACACCTGAGAGTCCGGCTTTCCCCTGACCAGGCAGTGCTATAGACATTACAGATTGTGCAGCCTCTTCCTTTAATTCTGAATCACCCAGAAAGGAAGAGACAGTAACTAATGAAAGAAAAGTCTTAACCTGACCCATTGATTTTATAATCAATTCTTTATCTTTAGAATTTTTGGCGAACTCAATGATCTTACGGTATTGCAATAATTTCTGATCTTCGGGTAGTGAAGATGTTTTTATCTGTCGAACAAAACCATTTATCGCATTTGAGAGTTTAATACCTGTCGATGACTTACAAATTTCGTACAATGCCGCGGATGCACTATGATCCTTCCAGTTGATAAGTGCCTTAAGAGCATCCTCTCTTTCCTGTTCAACTGCAGATGAAATAAATCCTGTAACCGATTTAAGTGCCATTGAACCACCTAATCGAGGTAATATTTCTATAATTCTGCTTTTTACAGCAACCTTATCAAGCTGTCTGATTAAGGGTGCTGTCTTTTCATTCTCATTGGCTAAATCAGCCGAAGCATTTACCAAAGCCTCCTGAATATTACTAATCTTATCGCAATCTTCGGTGGCATAAAGAAGTTTTAACAGCCTGTCGGTTTGCTGCGGAGTAGCAGTATTTTTCATTGCCGAATAGGCTGCAGATTTTATTGTTGGATTTGAACTCTCAGTATATTTAAAAATCTGATCAAAATATCTTTTCCCTGATTTAGCCCCAATAAGTGAAATTATCTCGCTCTTTGACTTCTCAGGTGCACTTTCAAGAATAGCGGCAACAGGATCCAAACCTTTTTCATCGATTAAAGACATTAAATTAGCAGTAACGCATGCAGGTTCTACACCTTTGTTCAAAAGAATTGTCAAATCACTAATGGATTCTTTCCCTTTTAGTTTTGCATAGGCAGATATTGCAGCCTGACTGACTTCAGCTGAGGGACTTGCAAATTGTTTTTTAATGAAATCAAGAGAATACAAATCGCCCTTTTTACCTAACATAGTAATGATCTCAGCTTTTTGTTCATCCGGGGCCTTATTAGCTTTTACTGTCCAGGCCTTTGTCTGGGCCTGCTGACTCTTTCCGGCAAGATTCAAAACTGCAAATCTGAAAGCCTTATCGGTACTGTCAAATACCTTCAAGAGTAAGGACTGAGCCTCTTTTTCGAAATATGCATTATAAATTGAAAGCGCAGTTGATTTGGTATGTAATTGGGCAGATGTTTTGCAAAGACTGATTATTTCGTTACAGGCTTTTGCACATAACGGAAGATTTCCGGTTTCTCCTAGTCTTTGTGCATAAGACACAACCGCGGAAGTAGCATTTGAAGGTTCATAAACAAAACCAGCCTTAGTTGCTGCAGCAAAAAGGGGTTCAAATGATTCGGGGGCACCAATAGACGCAATTGCTGCGAGTGATACTTTTTTAAGATTAAGGTTTTCTGAAGAAATATTTTTTAAAATCTCAGGATTAGAAGCTGTAACATGTAACTCGCCAAGTGCCCTGGTAATTGTGACAAGAGAAGTACCTTCTGCCCCAATTAAGGCTTTTACCAATTCATTTTTAGCTGCATCACTATTAACTGAAGTCAGCACAAAAACAGCCGGTTCACATAAATCATTATTTTTAAGGTACTGGCTTACAGAACCAACTGCCTTATCCTTACCTATTAACTTAAGTTGACGCATGAAAAATGCCTTAACTTCAGGATCTGTAGCTGATTCCAACGCATGAATAAATTCAGTTTCAGCAAAAACCCTTTTATCTTCTTTGCCAGGCTGACTGACATATCTCGTAAGTCCGTTTAGTGCAAAGACTACAGCCGTATTATCACCTTTTCCCGAAGGAGTCATTTTACCGGCAATTTGTTGAAAACCATCGGTTCCCAGAGATATCAGTTCTTCAGCCAGTTTATCTCTTTGCTGCAGATTGTTTGAAGGCATCTGTGCCAGCATGTCTGCAATTTTAGTATTCAATGTCCTGTTATCCTGTGCCTCCAGACCTGAGACAATTGATAACAAGAAAAATATCACCAAAAGAAAATTAAATATCTTGTTCATCAGATTATTATTTTAAATCGTAAACCATTTTGGTTTAAATATGATAAGGAGTGCTATCGTATAATTTAAATTGTTGTCCATGGAGCCCTCATCGGCTGGTGAATTAACCTGTTGGCTGCTTCATCATTGATAAACTCCTGTTTTTCAGGATCAAAATTCAATGTCCTGCCTAATCTTACGGCCAGAATACCCATGTTCACCATTGTGCATGAACGGAAACCATTCAATTCATTCAAAGCGAATTTTTGTCTTGTCCTTACAGAATCGCTGAATGTTGTAATCCGTGCTTCTGGATCAGGAAGTGTTTCAATAAACTGTTTTAGTTTAGGGATATCCGATTCGAAGCCTTTAAATATTTTTCCATGTGGACCCTCAATATATGCGGCATCTTTATCCTTATTCTCACCATCAAGAATAATTTTACAACCATCAGCGTAGGTATATTCAATCCGGCGCCAGGATCCAACGGCATCTTCATGTTGCTGCGGGGCATCAACCTCAACCTTTACAGGACTTGTGTTGTCTTTCCCAAGCAGATACTGAACGGGATCAAGGTAATGCTGGCCCATATCTCCCAGTCCGCCACCATCATAATCCCAGTATCCACGGAATTTAGAGTGAACACGTTCAACATTATATGGCCGGTAAGGCGCAGGACCTAACCAAAAATCATAGTCCAATTCTTCAGGTATCGGTTGGGGAGAAAGATTCGTCTCACCACGCCAGTAAAATTTCCAGTCAAAACCAGTATTACCGCTTACTGTCACCTTTAAAGGCCAACCAAGAATCCCACTTTCAATGACTTTTTTAAGCGGTTTGACTTCCGTTCCCAGACCGTAGAAGTTATCTTTAAACCTAAACCAGGTATTCAATCTGAACATACGTCCATGTTTATTCACCTCTTCCACTACCCGCTGACCTTCGCCTATTGTACGAGTCATAGGTTTTTCACACCAGATATCTTTCCCTGCACGCGCAGCTTCGATAGCCATCAACCCATGCCAGTGAGGTGGTGTAGCAATGTGCACAATGTCGATTTCAGGGCGTAGCAGAAGTTCACGATAGTCATGAAATGTCTGTACACTGTTTGGAATCATAGACTGTGCCAATTGAAGATGCTTTTTGTCAACATCACAAATAGCGACAACTTTCGTCCCTTCGTACGATATATGTCCGCGGCCCATGCCACCGGTACCTATGATTGCTTTTGTAAGCTGATCACTGGGTGCAACATAACCGGTACCGCCTAATACATGACGGGGAACGATCATCATTCCTGCCACAGTTACTGCCGATGCCTTAAGAAAACCTCTGCGATTTGGTGAGTGCTTATCCATATAATTTGATTATTTTGTGTGGAAATTCGAATTCAGCGAAGCAAAAATAAGATTTACTTGGATACCGCCAAGTACTTTTAAGAAGTATTTAAGTTTCTATTTAACGTATCTCCTCTGAACCGTCCTTATATCGCGCAAACCGGCCTCTTTCACGAGGGTGAACCTGATCACGATGAGGCCAGGGCCATCCACCAAACTCTGTTAAACGGTAATCAGACATTGCCTGCTGAATTTCAGACTGAGAATTCATTACAAAGGGGCCATATTGAACAACAGGCTCTTCAATTGGTCTTCCTTGAAGTAACAGGATCTGACTTTCTGTATTGCCATTTATTATCTGTGTTCTTTGATTTCCCCTTAGCTCAACAGCCTTATTGGCTTCCAGCTTTGTGCCATTAATACTTAGTGAATCTCCTAAATGAAAATATATTGTTCTGTTTATTCCCTCCCCGGCAAGTGGTACTTCCCAATGACTTTCGGGATCCATCCTGATTGTCCAGACTGCAACTTCATTTTCGGGATCCGAAGCCCATGAATCAGGCGTTACAGAGACAGAATTAATCCCGTCAATTGCCCCTGCAATTACATTAATCTCAATACTCTTCCCATTCTCATCGGCAATTTTATGAACAGGAATTTCCTCAGACCAAAGCATCTTGAAATAAGGATCGGCAAACTTATTCTTTCTGGAAAGATTGAGCCAAATCTGAAAAAGCTCTGTCGGATTTCCTGAATGCTGATTCAAAAGAGGAAACATTTCGCAATGCTGCAAGCCGGATCCGGCAGTCATCCATTGGACATCACCCATGCCATACCTGCCGGCTTGCCCATGCGAGTCGGAATGATCAACAAATCCATTCCTGACAATCGTAATTGTTTCAAAACCCCTGTGCGGATGAACAGGGAATCCTGGAATACGGTTTCCATGATACATCCTCCATCCGTCCTTCATGGTAAAATCCTGACCAATATCTCTCCCGGCAAGTGAGGCTGCAGGACCCATTTGCTCATTCCCCTGCGGATAATCGTCCAGATGATGAGCACAAAAAAGAAACGGATTTACTGCCGGCCACATGAAACCAAGTGGCTTTACACGTATAATAACATCATTTTCAATCATATAATTTAAATTAATATTAATTTATATTTCTCTTTTCTGAACAATATATTTTGAATTTAGTATAAAAAGGTTCCTGAAATTGCCCCCACAACCATGCAACTAACGAGGTATGGGTATTCCTGCATGAATTCATAATGGTCTCGTAGCCTTGTGAGCCATTGTCTGCAAATTCTCCTATTAAAACCGGTGCGATATTCCTGTTATTAAGATCATTTAATATTTTCTCTATCGCAGAACCCTGAATATTCCAATAGGTATCATAGGCATGAATATCAAACACAATATTTTTTCGTCCTTTCAATAATTCCGAACCTTTTTCAAGAAATGGTTCATGCCCCTGCCCCATTGCATTACCACAAACAACAACAATATTATTTGCACCTGTCTCACGTAAACTATCAATCATCGATGAGGTATCGAATAACCATTGTGAGCTCGGTGCGGTCTTTGTCTTATCCCAGTGATAAGGTTCATTCCATATTCCAAACCAAACATCACTTTGGTTGGCGAAAAGTTTTGCAATCTGCTTCCATCTAGTAATAATAGCCTGATATCTAGTATCCTGCGAAGGAATTACACCAAGCAGCTGACACCCGGGATAAGGGGTCGAACCACCCGGAAAAGCATCAGAATCATACCAGAAGGCAGTCAGGATTACTACAAATCCCTTTTTTCTAGCCAGAGACACAATAGATTGAAGGTCATAGTCCGTTGAACATTTCATGTCGATACATTCCCTCGCTATATCCATTCCCCACGATGAAATTTCATCATAATTCAAGTCCCAATGACTCATTTTATTAGTCCCCCTGAACTCCCAGGACTTATTATTTCTCATGAGTTTAGAGCCATTGGTAGAAAATACCTGACTCTTTATAACCGGAAAAGATTCCGGAGGAAAAGGATTTACACAACCTTCAATTACCTGACAGGCAATTAAAAATGAGAGGCAAGACAATACAAGGCTAAAATAACTCACCGAATAATTATTCTTTATTTATTTTTGAATTTACAAATTCGTAGTCGCGCTCAACTTTTGCTATACGTACCTTAAAGGATTGATACCATTGAGTCCGTCCTTTCCCCCGGGCAATTGTATGCTCTGAATTTTCTTTCCACCGCCTTATCGATTCAATATCCCTCCAGTAGGATACGGTGATCCCAAGTTCCTCTCTGGCTGATTCAAAACCCAGAAATCCTTCTTGTCCTGAAGCAAGCTCAATCATCCTGGCAGAAACTTCGGTATATCCCAGGTCATGATCAGTTCTGACAGAGGTAAAAATTACCGCATAATAAGGTGGATCAGGCGTCTTTGCTATCATATAAATCCTGTTAAACGAATGCTTTTACCCATTTAATGCCTGTTTTAACGTCTCAATATCGAATTAATTCATGATCGGACAAATGATACTGACCCGATTTCCTTCAGTGTCATAAAATGAGACATATAAGCCGAAACCTGGAATCTCCATTGGTTCTCCGAGAACTGTCCCTCCCGATCCGGTTATTTTATTCATCGCTTCATAAATATCCTCCACGGCTATCACAATCGAAGGATACTGAGCAGGCCAGTCCTCTTTTCGGGGAAAAAACCCACCATTGATCGTCCCGGGCATTTTGGGCCTCCCATTTTCATCATTCTCCCCTGTACTTGCAATCACATAATTCCCCATATCCTCTCCCAGCAACTGGGTTTGCCATCCAAAAACATTTGCATAGAAATCAGCCATACGCGTGCGGTCATCAGCGGGCATTTCAAAGTGAACTACCGGATTCATCTTTTTCATTGTTTTCACTATTATTTTAAATTGTTAATCCTGATTTTGAACAGTGAACCGAAAGGTCGTGTAAAAACATTCCGTACAGGAAAATAACCGGATGGCTTGTTAAAAGTTCATGACTTTGCCTTTTCAGTATCTTCCAAAACCCTGAAATGAACGATTCTAGTTATCAAATCAAAGGGTATTTCCTTATCAAGTGGAAATTGGATTGTCCCTTTGGACACTTTGAAGCCGGAAAGTTCATCATTAAATGCAACTATAGGTGAAGAGGTCGGATAAAAGCCAATATGCTTTTGGTAGGCAGCAAAATATACTAATACCCTTTTCAATCTGAATGCAGGCATACTATAACTGATAACCTCTCTCGCCATAGGTGCTGCATCCTGAATCGTTTTACGGATTTGTTCCAGCATCATTTGCACTTCATCCGGAAACTGTAATATATACTCATCAATATTTTTGTAAGTTCTCATCTCAGTAATTTAATGGCTTAATTTTTCGTTGATTTTCACTGCAAGAAATAAGCACTTTAAGACGTTTCATCCTTGTAACCTCTTGTTTAGCACTTATAACCCATTTAATTGCCGGTTTACGATACGAAGGTGATAAAGAGTTAAAGAATCGCCAGGCAATTTCATTTGTTCTGAATTGATTTTCAAATTCTTCAGAAAACTCATAATGGTTATTTTCATATAGATCCTTGTTATAATCTCCGCCATTAGAAAGCAGATGGGTATGAACATCCATCATACCTGGCAACACAGTACAACCTTTTAGATCTTTTGTGGTGGAAGAGTCAGGCACTTCATTCTTGAAGTTTACATTGATAATGCGGTCTTTGTAGACAATAATCGTTGGATTAGCCATTGACTGGTCGGCCTTAGTGTCGATCAATCTATCGGCAAGAATAGCATAAGTCTGTCTACCCGAAAAATCAAAGAACAGGAAAAAAGCAATAGTTAGAAGAAGCTTCATATTTTTTGCTCACTTTATTGATATGTTGTTTAACTTTCAATTGGAAACAAAAGCATTTCTGATGCGAAGACCTGTCATTCAGCCTATATTGGCCTTGATGTGATTACTTCATATTTCCGTTTTAACACAAGAAATGGTATTTCAATTAACTGGTATGAAACGATTGAAATGAGTATCGTAATAATTAGTGAAAATATAAACATTGTCAGACTATTTAAGGGTATTACATGTAAACGTTTAAGTGTAAAAGTCACAATAACGATAGCCAGACGGTGGTAAATATATAAACCATATGACCTTTTACCCAAAAAGACAAAGATTTTATTTGACAGTTTTCTCTTCAGATAGGAACTTTTCAGGGTTGCATAAAGTATTAATGTAGTGGATATTCCGACAAGGAGGTAAGTTAGAATTTGCCAATAGGTTATGACATTGCGAGCGGGTAAAAATTCGATCAAAGTAAAAACAAGAATTCCTGTACCCGCTAAAATCAGTGGATTAATTTTCTTTAAACAAAAGTCCAATCCACCAAACCCGACAACAATACCAAGTATGATTGATTCGAAATGGGTAAAAGGTAACACATAAATTGCCGGGTAGGGAACATTTTGGTAGATCAGATAAAACCGTATCGCATTGAATATTACAACCAGTAATAGTAAACTAATCAACCTCATTTTGAATGAGGCCCTAACTAGTGTGTAAATAATAAATGGAATAAAAATATAAAACTGCTCCTCATAGCCAATTGTCCATAGATGACCTGAAAAAGACATTTTATTATATCCATAAATTGACGATAAAATATTATCTGAAAAGGTGAATAGACCTAAAATTCTTATCATGATATCATTTGAGAGCTTACCATGAAATACAATCAGAGTGGCAAAAATGGATAAGGCAACGAGCAAAAAATATATGGGCCAGATACGAAATATACGCCGTATGTAGAATTTCCTAAAGTTTATAGTATTTGTTTTTTTACTTTCAGCAATCAATAAGTATGTGAACAAGTATGCAGATAACACAAAAAACAAGTCAACACCAATCCAACCGTTAATTTTTAATACAGACAGGTAAGGTATGTTTGCAAATAAGGTATTGTGATGTATGAACACCAAAATAAAGGCAAAAAACCGTAGCCCGTCTAATTCAGGAAAATAGATTCTTTCCGAAATCTTATTATCTGAATTTTTTTGGGGCTTGGTTTCTGTCATATAATCAATTTTGGACCCTGAGAATATTAAAATATGTTTACCAAAGATAGTTATTCGAGTGAAACTCCAAAATTAAAATCTTACTTTATATGTGGCCATTGCGCTGGCAATCTGACTCTCTTCACTTGTATCCGGAAATAAGTAATTTCTTTATGTTGGCGTTAATCATTTTCTAAAATTTAATTATGGCAATTTATTAAAATTTTCATATTTTACAATCCAGTCACCATTTTTTGGAAATCCCGGAGCATGGCCTTCAGTGCCATCCCATCCACCAGCCATCATAGCAATGGCTGAAAGAAACGCACCGTTTGAAGGGAAATAGGGAAACGGACCACCCGTTGCCAAACCATGCTTATCAAACTGAAAGTTTGCAGAAGAGTGAAGTAACATATCAACTGCAAGTTCCGGATTACCGGTTCGTGCTGCAGCCATGGCCATCATTGGAAAGTCCCATCCCCAGGTTCGGTTAAAATCCCATGTTGCCAAAACCTTATCCAAAGTCCTTTTAAAGCATTCAATATCAACACCATCACCAGGTAACATTCCATATACACCAACCAACCCGGGATGTTCAAAATTAAATTTTGTCCACATGTTTTCGATATTCTCATGAGTAACATACAAACCCTCTTGTTGCGGGAGTGGAGAAAGCTTCTTCAGCACATCATCCCAATTATCGTCCCTTTTCAATCCTAACCGTTCTTTCCAAATCTGTGCTGTCCTTAAACCAAAGCGCCAATAACCAAGTTCAAATGCAGGATTAAATGTGGTCTCAGGTTTTGTGTTTTCGGAGACTATATACATTGGTGGACCCAGAATATAACGACCCTTAGTTTTTTCCAGATAAGCGTAATCAGCCATAAATGAGGCAGTCGAGAAAACTACGTCACGCCATTTTTCAAGGGTTTCCTTTTGGGGATGCAACCGGTAATCCAACTCTGCAAAATAAATCGGATGTGGCTACTGCCAGATAAGCAGAGCATGAATGGGATGAGGCCAGTCACGGTCTGAATTGGCAGTACATTTGGGCCAGCGTGCACCCTTATAACCTTGCTTTTTAGCACGTTCTTTTGATGTTGAAAGATAGTCCTTATAAACATGCAGGCTTCTTTCAAACAGGGGCCATCTGTTCCATAGCGCATAGTGTACACTGTGCCACCAAATCATTTCGAAATGAAATCGACCATACCACCCATTGTTTACCAATCCGGATTCCTGTGGAGGGTAAATCCCAGCCTCGTTTACTCTCATCAAATATTGTGAAAGGACAATTCTGCGTTCGAGTTCTTCCCATCGCGGGTCTTTGCTTTGGGATAAATCAATTGCAGCACCTGATTCCCAGAATTCGGACCAGCCCATACTACTTTCTTTAAAAACCTGAACCGGTGACAATAATTCTTTGGTTCTTTTTTCCTGAGAGAAACAGCAAGTAAATCCTATACTGTCAGTATTTTCAGGATTCAGATAAAACCACTGCGGTGATGAACTTGTGTCATCTGACACGAAATGACCTGGAGAAGTCCAGTTCAAAAAAACAAAGTATTTTGCGTCATCCAACTGTCTGGCTATTACTGCCGAATTACTATTTTTTCGTTCAATTTTAGATGATTGTGCATTCCCTTTTGTGGTATCTTCACCTCCTGGGTTTGGATAAGGAAAATAGAGAAATATCTTTATTTGACCGGTTTTAATTAAATCTGATTTTACAGAAACACCAATAGCATCTTCTCGTGGATGACAAGCTGTTTTCACTTTTACCTGCCTGCCTTCCAATTCAAAATAACTGGATATGATTCCAGTCCACATTTCGATTTCCTGATGTGTATTTTTGAGGTCTTCAGCTTTCGCAAATGTTCCATCAGATTTTAAAAGGCAGAATCCAATACGCCCCAGGTTATACCGATGTGGATTCTCAGCCAACCAGGCCGACAATTCCGGCTGTTCTGCATTAGGAATGTCGTATTGGACCATCCGTCCATGCGTATCCAACATTAAACCTTTAAATTCCTTTACGCTCTTTCCTTTTGGTAAGGGTAGACTATGCCAGCTCCAATGCGACATTGTATTAAATTGGACAAAGGTTTGAAGTCCGGTAATATCCATACCAAAAGCGAACTCTCCATTACCCACCTGGGCCGGACTATTTGGAATAGTTGATGACGATACTATCCTGTGCCGTTCAACAACAGCTTTCCTGTCGATCTTCAAAAGGTCAGGATTTAGGTTGATTTGCCCCAAAACATTCAGGGAAAGAAATAAAAATAAAATTGCTCGAGTCAGGTATTTCAATAATTTTAGTTATTAGGTTGATATGAATTTCAGATCAAACTGATATTCGAAGCAAAATTGCTATTTTCAATTATACTTTAAACCTTAGAACCGTTTTTAATTTTTCAGGAGCTACTTTTCTTGGATCTGACAAATAGATCTCCCTGTGTTCATGGGAAGTTCGGCTAAGGTTTGAACTTTTTGCAAAATCTTCCATTATCCTAAAACTAACAGGTTCACTATCATAACTGCCAATATGTAACATTTGAACACAATTCCCTTCTTCAATTGTCTCAAATTTCACCTTTCCCAGTAATTCATGAGGCTTTTTATTTTTAGTTCTTTGCAAGTTATCATAAGCATGATCGTCCGTTACAAAGTCAGGTTGCCTGAGCATAAGATTAAAAATCAATGTATTCTTATCCAGTGTTCCATTGTAATTTGCCTTTGCCGGATCATCAATATCCCACACACCTTCAAGGGGAAAGACAGTAAAATCATAATAATTTTTCGGAATGAATCCATGTTTCGGACTCATTTTAATTGAATAGGATAACGAATAAATTTATACACTTCCCTTTTTATTCCATCTTTGCCAGTTCTCATTAATGAGCCACTCTTTGAAAGAAGTTAACTTTACTCCGGAAAAGTTACTTTTATTTTTTTGTATGTCCACATTAAATCCAAATTTATTGAACCATTTATACATCAGATAAACTTCCCGGTTCATTACTAATTTTACGGCAATCATCGGAATACCTTTGAATCTAACCGGGTGGCCAAAAACTTCAGAGCAATTAATTGATGTCTTTTCCCCGGTTTAATTGCATCGAACAATTTACCCCCCAATATACCTTTAAATACTTGGAGTATGTAGTAATTCTCCATGAATTTAACAGGCCTTAAAATAGTATGATTTATGCCAGTGCCTCGTATATAATTTTCAATTGCATATTTAGTCTCAAAATGCGGCACCCCTGTATTTAAATCAACCCCTGCAATTGACTCAAAAATAAAGTGTGAAATATTACTTTTCATAGCGGCATCAGCCATGACCAAAAGAAAACGATAGGGTAATTAAAACTTTTTTGTAATTTTTTTGCAGGAAAATTTAAATGAAGGGTACAACTAAGGGTTATATATTAAGGAGAGTTTTTAACGAGAGCAATTTCATTTTTTATTCTTTGTTTGATATCTACATTAGCATTTTCAAAAACAAATATTGTAGTTCCAAATTCTCTGGCAAGAATATTTGTCACATTGCCTGAGATATATGATTTTTCGAAGTACGGGCTTGTTGTTTCCAATTCCTTGCTGACCTTTTCAAAGGTTTTTATGCGAATTAAATTCACGTATTTTTTATCAAGTTGAAACCAATTTATGTAATCTGCATTGAATGAAACAGCTCCGATGGAATTATTTTTTGAATAATAATTGATTGCGCCAGCCTGTCCATAATTATCACATAGTATAAGTGTTTGTCCCTGAGATGCTAACCTGGAATAAATTGAATCTGTTTTTTGTGCTAATTCCTTCCATCCAAGCATATCTGCATAATCTTGTGGCAAAGCATGGTTTTTGCCATCTTCCCAACGGAGTAATCCATACTTTTCATAGAGCCCGGAATGGTTAAGAATATATTCCGGACTTTTATTTGGAAACATCAGTTGATACATTGGGAAAAAGAACAAAACAGGAATTAACACCACGATGGGTTGCAGATATTTTTTCCAATCAGTATTTATAAGCCTTTCCAGATAAACGGCACCAAAGGCGATGTAAATAGGATACAAACCCATTGCGTAATAGCTTTTACCCCTTAGCCAGATAAAAACTGTCAAGGTAATCCAAAAGGTAAAAAAGAAGATCCTGTACTTTTTAAAAGGGGGATAAAATACAAGCGAATAAAGGCCTGAAAAAATAACAAACAGGGAACCAATGAAATAGTACAATTGATCCTTGATAAAATCCCAACGTTTAACATATACGAGTTGAGTTTTTGCCAATTCCCGCATGTGATGATAAACCGGAAAATGATTGTTGTACTGCCAAATTAAATTGGGCAAGATCAAAATAAGGAACAACAATATTGATAAGTAGAAATGCTTGTTTTTAAAAACAGATTGTCTTGTAAGTAAAAACGCGGGAAAAAGTCCGGCAATTAGGAAGACAATATTATACTTATTTAAAAATCCAAGAGCCAGGACTGTCATCCCAAAATACAACCATTTGTTAATTTGGGAATTACAATACTTAATCAGAATAAAACAAACGGTTGTCCAGCAAAGAACATCCAGAGAATTAGGTTGGTACAAAATGTTCAATCGTAAAAGGGCCGAAAATAATACGGATGTGGCACCTAAAACTAAAGCAAACACATTTCCTTTTAATTCTTCAATAGCCTTCCAAACAACAATGATCGTTAATGAACCAAATAATGCAGGGAAAAAACGTATCAAAAAGATAGAATTACCAAAAAGATTAATGAAATACGAAATCCAGGATGTGACAGGTGGAACCGATAAAAATCCCCAGGCTAAATGCTTCCCCTGGTCGAGATGTAAAAATTCATCTCTGTGCAATTCGTATACCGGATTTACTAAAACATATTGTAAGACAAACTTTGCAATTATAAAGCTAATCAGGAGCAGTGATTTTCTTGTCATTAAATTTTGGGGATAAAATCCATTCGATCGTATTTAGAAAACTTTCGTGCCTTTACCGGTAGTTATTAAACTAAATAAGCTTATCTGAACAAGGTCTGTCCACGCATTAGAACAGTTCCCATAGCATTCAAATTCAGGAACTAAACCACTATTTTGGATCAAAATCCACCATCCATTCAATTCCGTATTTGTCTCTGAACATTCCAAAATATGAACCCCAGGGGCTATCTGCAATAGGCATTTCTACTTTTCCTCCTGCCGTGAGTCCATAAAATATTTTATCAGCTTCTTCTTTACTCTCAGCACTAATTGAAATCTTACTCCGGTTCTCGTTTTCGTTTACCTGTCCCATAAATGATGGCACGTCGCTCCCCATTAAAACATTGGATTTACCAACAGGCAATGCGATATGCATGATTTTGTTAGCTTCGTCTTCATTCAAAGGAATACCAGGGTCACCAGGCATGTCTTTGAAACGAACTAACATTGCAAATTCATTTCCAAAAACCGATTTATAAAATGTAAATGCTTCTTCCGCATTTCCGTTAAAATGAAGGTAAGGATTGATCTGTGCCATAATATTTCCAATTTAAATGATTAAAAAGATATTTAGTACTGTAAGAAAATTTAATATTCTCTCTTTACTTTAATGTATTCACATTTTTAGAAACTCTAAAATTTGACTCTGCAGATCTCTTTTAATGTCTGTCAACTATGTAATTGAGTTCAGTTACTCCACAAGTAAATTGCCTTGTTGTCAATAATTTTAATTTAGCTTTTTCCCGGATGTTTACAAATAATGGAATTCCTTGTCCAAGAATAATTGGATTAACAAATAACCAATAACCGTCAATTAAGTTCAATTGCATAAGTGTATGTGTAGCTGTGGGGCTGCCAAAGAGCAGGATATCGTTACCAGGCTGATACTTTATTTCGTTAATACTTTCTGTAAGGTTATTGTTAATAATTTTTGTGTTTACCAAACCCACATCTTTCATTGTTGATGATAATACAACTTTATGAACCTTGCTATACCATTTTGAATGTTCGATATCGTGTCTTGTCGCTTTCGGATTGTCTCCAGCTGCAGGCCAGTAATTTTCCATCATTTCATAAGTTACCCGACCATATAAAGCTGTGTCCCCTTCCCTTATCCGGTCATGTCCATAATCAAAAATTTCTTCATCCACTTTAATCCAGTCCATTTCTCCATTCAATCCTGCTACAAAACCGTCCAGGGATATGTGCATAAAGGATATTATTTTTCTCATACAGTTTTGTTTTTAAATTTATTTATGGTTTGTAACTATTTAATCCCACAAAAGGCTCCAAAGCACATATTTTTGTGAAGAATTTCTACATTTCTAAAGCCAACCTGTTTCATTAAGTCCAATTGGTAATTTATCGACCTTGGGGAATCTTCTTTTGCCACATATTCCAAAACTTTTTGACGATACTCTTTTCCGCCGACCCCTTCCAAATAGTCGCCATATTTTTCCCATATATATTCGTTTAACACGGCGGTGTCTTGTGTAATTAAATCAGATATCATGATGCACCCACCTGCTTTGAGTAAGTTATATAATTTTTTAAAAGTTGCTTCCCAATCAGTATCATCTCTTAAATGATGCAACACCGCACCGGCCAGAATAATATCAAATTGATTTTCACTCAGCTCGACCTCACGAATGTCGCCTTGTAAAACAGTTACACTATTTCTTGTTTTTTCTGATACCCTGATAAATGCCCTGTCGAGCATAGGTTTACTCAAGTCTACCAAAGTACAATTTAGATCTGGAATTTTTGTTAGCATCATTAGCGTATAATTTCCACCCCCGCAACCAATGTCTAATAAATATTCAGCATTAGGAACAATTCTTTTTGAAGACTCCGTAATAATTTCCAATGAAATTTTTGCGTCAATGGTAGAAAGTTGACCTGTGTCGATGTTCGAAAATCGATCAACATCATTATCAAATCGTTCTTTAATTTCTTCAACTGTTGATTTTCTCATTCCGAAAAAGTTAAGGTTTCTTTCTTATAATCCTGATTTAATTGTATCTTCAAAATCAGATGCTGAATCTCTGGTCGCAATTGCCCAAAAGACCCACATTCCAAATGTAATTGCCAATGCTATAAAGGGTGATAAAAAAGCAACAAAAATGCCACCACTAAATGCCTCAATTCGTGTTGTTTGCTTTTCCATTTTAATTGTTAGTTAGTCTTTATTAAAAACTGTTCTCCTTTGTTTTTGACCATAATCGATAATCTATTCAATCAGGTTTTTGATTGTCTATCGGTGTAAAATACGTTTATGATCTATTGCAATCTGTTCTTCCCGATTATATTTCGCCTTGCCATTTTAATATCTTTCAAATAACAAAATTCTTTTGTTAAAGTTGACAATGTATTGTAAAGTTGTAATCGGTTTCGGATAAAAATTGCTTTTTGTTCCTTCTTTTTATCGGAGTAAAGTTTGTAAATATCCATTTAAATCTGTCGTCTTTTCACCAAGTAAAGCGAAAAACTCAGTATCAAACTTTTCTACTGTCACAACTGCTTTTTTGACAATTTTAACTCCTTCTATGGTAAGTTCGACTGTCTTAGCTCTTGTATCTGTTAAATGTTCTTGTCGTACAATAAGGTTTTTTTGCTGGAGAGTTCTCAGGACTGTTGAGGTAGTCATTGGGTCAATTTTTGTATGTGATGATAAGATTATCTGTGTCACATCTTGTTTTTTAAGGCTTAACCAATGAATGCTAGCCATTAAAACAAATTGCGAATGAGTTAGTCCATACTGCTTTAATGCTTTTTTTATTTCTCGCTGCCACAGATTTGTAACTTGCCACAATAAAAATCCTGAACTTTCTTCAGGCTTTTCTACACTAAAGGGATTCTCAGTTGATTTCATAATCTCGAAGCAAATTTCATTTGTGCCTGCATTTCTTGTGGTAAACCGTCAGCAATATTTTTTGCAACTAATTTTACCCATAAGAAACTTAAGATGCCTTTCACTGTCATTGTTGTTGTAATTTTAAGTCCGATTGGTGTTTCTTCAAATGTATGTTCACCAAACATTTTGGCTAAAGGGAATTTTGTTTGGTCAACGAACTTTTGGTGCTCAATAGCCTCGAGCAATAAAATTTTTACTTTCGGACCCCCTTTAGGTTTTAATTCAAACGTGTTTCCCTTTTCAAATTTACCAGTCATTCTTGCAAAATCAATTTCTGTATCCCATAAATGCCAGTTATTTACGTCAGCAAATAGTTTCCACATTTGTTCTTTTGTAACCTCTGTCGTTAAGATTGAGTGCGTTTTTGTCCACATAGTTTTTATAATTAATAAATATTGTATGCGCAAATATAATATGCATACTTATTATATGCAAATTTATTAATCGTGAACTCCAATTTTTTCGTTATAATTTAGCTTTTACCTATGTTGATAAGTACTGTACAGGTATTACTATAAAGTAAGATTTTCCCGGAAATTTCTTTTGGGGGAAGAATTCAACTTTCCCCTTGTTTTTCTTATGCAGGTATTTCACTGTTTTGTCATTAAGTCTGGGATCAATCGGGAAGATAACAATTTTGGCAAATGATTTTTGTGCAAATGAATTTGCAAGATCCTACGCATCAGTTGTTACTTTGATAAATTATATTTTATACTTTTTAAGGTAAAAACCTGACCCTCTACTAAAAAGAAGTCATTTTTTTTTAGCCTGATCACCTCAATAAAATCACAAAAAACCAATAATTCGTCGTCAGTCAACGAAATTATAGCTTCAATACTGCGTCTTATTTTAGTAATTTTATCCATAAAACATCTTGTCTACTGCTCAATGATCCCTTCTGCTAATTGAGGATAAATTTGAGTCTTCTTAACTGAAGAGAAAGCCCTGGAATACAAAAAAAAAAATTCAATTACGCGAATCATGGGTTTAGGAACTCTGGTTGCTGGAATTTCTAAAAAGAGTTTTTTGACTAAAAATGAACCAAAATCTCCTCTTAAAAATTGATACGGAGGCCGGCAACCACAGGATTTTTAAACAGACCCGCCAAACACAAAGAAGGGGTCAGTAAGGTCCGGTTTATCCATTTACTTCAATGTCAAGTTGTCTTCCTTCCGCAAATGCATTCTTGTCCATTCCATCACCAACCCCAATTCCAATGGCTAAACCTATAGGTAACCCTATTCCTAAATAAGCCATATTTCCCAGGCTGGTTCCAAAGGCAACACCAATTGGAATGCCAAATGCAGCCATTCCCAGACTCATCCACATGTTCCGATAGTAGTTTCTTGGTGTGAGTTTAAGATCTTTTTCCAGCAATTTGATTATTCTTTGCAGTCTATGTTTAATTTGTTTCCTCAATTCGTTTCCAATATTTGAAATAGAATTGATTTCATCAATGTTTTTGTTGATTGAAACAACTATTTCATCTGGTAATTCCCTTTTTTCCAGTTCAATTAATAGTTTCGTGAATTGAGCATAAATTTCATTCAATTTGATTTCCTTATTGTCTGATCGCTGGTTTAATTCATGTAGTTTCATAGTGAGCTTTTGTACACGAATATATATAATTCACCTTGATTAATTAACAAAAAAAGTAATTTAGGAGAAATTAAAATTGCAATAAGTTGACCCCATCGAGCCACTTAAATTGACAATGAATGCCACTGGATATTCCAGAAGTGATATTACTGCTTAAAATCCAGAATAACGTTCAATTTGGACTATAGGTTTGGATTTGTGGCCAAATGAGGTTCTATTAATTGGCTGTCGCAATTCTTTTGGTAACACCCGAATAGTTTTACACATTATTCTTTATTACCTTTACTTTCTCCATTACTTCGCTACTCATTTTATTTTTGTATTCAAGCATTTTTTGACGAAATATTTTTTCCCGGACAGAAAGTATTTGAATTGAAAGCAATCCAGCATTTTTAGCACCATTCAATGCAACCGTTGCTACTGGCACTCCTCCTGGCATTTGAAGTATTGATAAAATAGAGTCCCATCCATCAATAGAGTTAGACGATTTAATTGGAACACCAATTACAGGCAAAGGCGAAATAGCAGCGACCATGCCAGGCAAATGTGCAGCACCTCCAGCACCAGCAACAATAACCTCAATACCTTTTTTATGGGCATTTTCTGCAAAGTCGTATAGTCTTTTGGGAGTGCGGTGGGCAGAAACAATTGTAATTTCATAAGGAACACCAAATTCTTTTAAAATTTCTGCTGCCTGATTCATAATTGGCATATCTGAGTCGGAGCCCATAATAATGCTTACAAGAGGGTTTACCATGACTTAACTCTTAATTTTTGCCTTACAATACATGCTTTTTGTTTTGCTTCATCAATAGAAGTAGCAATGACGGTTACATGCCCCATTTTCCGGTATGGTTTTGTAATTCTTTTCCCATATAAATGAATTTTCACGCCTTCGATGCTCATGCAATCGGTCAATCCTTCATATTTTACAGATCCTTCATAGTCAGGTTCACCTAAAAGATTAATCATTACAGAAGGCATTTTTAGCTTTGTGCTACCCAGCGGAAAATTAAATATAGCTCTTAATAATTGCTCATATTGTGAAGTTTCAATACTTTCTATAGTATGATGACCACTGTTGTGGGGACGTGGTGCAATTTCATTAATCCAAACATCATTATATTTATCCACAAACATTTCCACAGATAAAAGTCCGCAAAGGTTAAGTGAAGCTATCAGCTTAATCGCAATTCCATTTGCGTGCTGAAGAATTTTTTCATCCAATGAGGAAGGACAAATTAATTTCTCAACCATATTTGCTTCATTAAATTCCATCTCTGCCACCGGAAAACATTTTGTTTCTCCTTTGCAATTTCGTGCAACTATGACTGAAATCTCTGTTTGTATCTCAACCAGTTTTTCTATAATAGAATCACCATCTAATAAGTTCTTGAGGTCATATTGTGTATGTATGATCGCAACTCCTTTTCCATCGTAACCGCCTTTTCTTAATTTCTGTACAAAAGGAAATGGAATTTCACCAGTTGTAGCAGCTTCAATTATTTCAGCTTTGCTTTTAAACAGTAGAAATTGTGCGGATGGAATTTGATTGTTTCGATAAAACTCTTTCTGCAAGCCTTTATCCCAAATAATTCGCAAAGTATCAGGGTCTGGAAATATCTTTTTCCCTTCGGATTTTAACTTCTGTAAGGCTTCGATGTTGACATTCTCAATTTCAAATGTTATCATATCAACCATTTCTCCAAAACGAATCACATCTTCATAATCGAGTTGATTTCCTCTGACATAGTTAGTACAGCATGTTGAGGCAGGGCAATGGTGATCGGTATCCAAAATAAATGTCTTAATATCCCAGTTACTTGCAGCCAGAACCAGCATTTTGCCTAGCTGGCCGCCTGCAATAATTCCAAGTTTAAAATCTGATGTTACAAGTTGCTCCATTGTACATGTGTTGATATTGTTTATCTTTTACTAAATGTAATTGACTATTAAATAATACAGGGGCATTCCAATTGTTATATTAAAAGGAAATGTAATACCCAAAGCCATTGGAATATACAAACCCGGATCGGATTTGGGTGCAGCAAAACGCATGGCGGCAGGCACCGCAATATATGAAGCGCTTGCAGCAAGAATAGCAAAAATGAATCTGTTCCCAATATCATGAACAAAAAGTCCGCTTAAGGCTGCTACTATACAACCATTTACCATTGGAATCACTATTGCAAATGCTGTTGCAAACCAGCCATATATTCTAAAGGAAGAGAATCTTCGGGCTGTAACCATCCCCATTTCTAAAAGGAAAATGGCAAGGAATCCTTTAAAAATATCAGTTGTAAATGGTTTTATTCCTTCCGCTTGTTTAGTGTCAGCAATCAGCCCAATAATTAAACTTCCGATGATCATCAACACACTTCCGTTAGTGAATGAATGTTTAATAGTTTGGGTTAATTTCCCTTTGCTACGTGTATCAGTATCAAATTTCATCATCAGAATTATACCCATAATAATTGCAGGTGATTCCATTAATGCCATCACCGCAACCATGTGACCGCCAAATACAATTTTCTGTGATTCGAGAAATGAAACAGCAGCCACAAAAGTTACTGCACTTACCGAACCATAAGCAGCAGCGACTGCACCTGCATCACTGATACTCATTTTGCGTTTAAGGATGAAAAAAGTGTATAATGGAATTACAGAAGCGATTAAAACTCCAAATATCAACGAATAAATTATTTCTGCAGTAAAACCACTGTGTGCTAATTCCTGTCCACCTTTAAAACCAATAGAGAAAAGCAAATACAATGAAATAAATTTGCTTATTGATTCAGGAATTTCAAGGTCGCTTTTAACTATGACAGCAAAAGTTCCCAGTGCAAAAAATAATAATGTTGGATTTGTTAGATTTGAAATTAGAATTTGAAAGTCCATGATTTTATCTTTTTAAAGTTTATGTTAACAATGATTTATTTTATAAAACTCACTTTGCCAGTGGTAATGTCATAGAATGCACCTACAATTTTCACTTTGCCTTGTTTTACTAATTCATTTATTACAGAACTTTGTTCTAAAATATCGGCAATTGTAAATTCTACATTTTTTATTGAAGTCTGAGAAACCATCAAATCCATATTTGATCTGTCGCCTGTAATTGCAGGTTTAATATGGTCAACAAGCTGAGTAAGGTTACCTAAATCAACATTGTCAATTGCTCCTTTTACGGCTCCGCATTTATTGTGCCCCATTACTACTATTAGTTTGGTTCCTTTTACCTTGGTTGCAAACTCCATACTTCCTAAAATATTTGGGTCTTCAATATTGCCTGCAACTCTTGCTACAAAAATATTTCCTATGCCCTGGTCAAAAATTATTTCCGGTGGGATACGAGAATCTAAACAGGAAAGAACGAGTGAATGAGGGTGCTGGTCATCTTTTGTTTCCTCAATTTCTTCTTTGTAGTTCGTGTTAATTTGTTTACTGTCCAAAAATCGTTGATTACCATTTTTGAGCTCTGCAAGTGCATCATCCGGAGTTTTAATATCAACATTTTTAGGCGGAGCAAGTGATTTTCTTGATGCCGTATGATCGGGTTGACTATTTGCGATTATAAATGAGAGACTTAATAATATCGCAATCAATGTAGTTGGAATGAATCTTGTCATTTTCATGATGTTTTAATTTTTGTTTCTGCAAAGATGTGTACTCTTATTTATATATTTTTATTTATCTTTGCAATGATCATCATAAATATTTTTTATGGATTATACTTTCAACCAACTCCGGATATTTTTAAAAGTTACGCAAACACAAAGCGTAACGAAGGCATCCGAAGAACTGCACTTGACGCAGCCTGCAGTATCCATACAACTCAAAAATTTTCAAGACCAGTTTGAAATTCCGCTAACAGAAATAGTTGGCCGAAAAATATTCATCACTGATTTTGGTAAAGAAATTGCAGAGGCAGCGGAAAATATATTAAATCAGGTACATGCAATTAATTACAAAACACAATCTCACAAAGGTCAGTTGTCAGGTCGACTTAAAATTTCAAGTGTGTCAACTGGAAAATATGTGATTCCGTATGTATTATCTGACTTTTTACAAAAGCACGACAGCATAGAGTTACTACTTGATGTAACCAACAAATTAAAAGTAATAAGGAGCCTTGAGAATAACGAAGTGGATTTTTCATTGGTTTCAATCCTACCTGACAGCATTAAAGTTGATAAGATAGAATTGATGCAAAACAAATTGTATTTAGTAAGCAATACAAAGCAGAAGTTCGCAAACAAGTTGTATGATAAAACAATTTTTGAATCACTGCCTTTGATCTACAGGGAGCAAGGCTCGGGTACAAGAAAAACAATGGAAATGTTTATAAAACAAAATAATTTACCTGTAAGAAAAAAGATGGAACTTACTTCAAATGAAGCTGTTAAACAAGCAGTAGTTGCAGGTCTGGGTTGCTCAATTATGCCATTGATTGGCATGAAGAATGAATTACAAAATGGGGAATTACAAATTATACCTGTAATAGGATTTCCAATAAAATCAGTATGGAATTTAATCTGGATGAAAGGGAAAAATCATTCTCCTGTTGCTCTATCACTATTAGATTATGTAAGAAAAGAAAAAACAAGTATTATTAGAGATAAGTTTGATTGGTTTGAGCAGTATTAGAATAATTGCTGAATTCAGATTACATGGAACCAGTGTTATTATTGCTTAATTAGCATTCGTTTTCCGAGGCGAATAAAATGCTCAGTGTCTCAAATTAAAAGTCAAATTATTTCCTTGCCTGCACACCTTGTTGTTCATTCTCTGATTTTATGTCTACCCTATCCTGCGAGATTTTCTCAAACACTGTTACAGCAGCAGAAAATTCCAGTGAAACAAAAGCAGTTACAATACATAGATCAAGAAAACCTGCAGGGTCATCATCCTTATGAAAATAAGCACTATGACCACCTGACGAAATATTATTGAAATTTGTTTCATAAAAGAAATAGATAGTAGGTTAACGCCACTTGATTCTAGCAAGTCACTCTACAATTGTAGATAACGGTGAAGTTATGGCATGTAAGGGAATAAATTACTGCTTAAATATTTGCAAGTATTAAGGTATGAAAAGATTTCAAATTTTTCAACAAGCTAAAATAACCTCATTTACTAAGACATTTGTTGCTGCTTCATTGTTTTGTGTTTTTATATGTATCTGTTTTCTTTATCAATCGCAATATAAACAATGTAGCCAGTCCGCCAAATAATCCCATAATTATTGAAACAGCGGGAGCGAAAATTAAATGGTTTGAAGCATTGTCAAAAGCATTGTAAAATATAAATACTTTGGGATTACTGAAATCATTGTATCCCGGATAACCTTTTAATGTAAGAATCATCCTTTCCGAAAAAACATAATTTATCAGAAATCCAAAACATAGTGCAATAATCGTTCCCAGTAAAGCACTAATTAAACTACTTTTTAATCCTGTGAAGATATTCTCAGTTTTAAATGTCTTAATAGCACTGATGATTGAAAATGAGATGAAAATCATAAACATCATAATCAACGTGGAAACTAATGAACCATTCTTAGTTTGCCAATTTATAAATTCCTCAATTGAAATATTAATAATAAACAGGAATCCAATTATAAATCCGCCGTTATTAGAAGATCTGTCAGGTTTTAAAAATATCCAAAACACTATATATCCGATGACTACAACAAAAACAGTAATTACTGTCCATTTTGCCTTGTCAAAAATCTCAGGGTAATCTATAATACTGTTTATCATTAACCCAATTAATAGTATGATCGGAATTAGAATATTTAAAATATTGATACTCTTATTTTCCATTTTATCTGTTTTGATGCGGTTTTTAAATTTCTAACTAACGTAATGCAGCTGTACGCAGCCCAGAATTTTCAACAAAAGATGCTCTCGCAAAAAGCGGGATTTTAGATCAAGTTTAGGTTCCTTCATATTTATACTGTTTAGTAAGTTCATTATAATATACGGTAAAATCAAATGCTTGTCTGTCATTTTCTTAAAGGTGATGCCTTCCGTTTTTAACACCATAAGATTTCTGAACACACAACTGTCAAAAAGCACTGAACCTGAATAATTGCAGAAAGCTCTAAACTTGCTTAGTAGCCCGGATGACGAAAACCCGTGATTCTGGCAGTTTTATTTTGTCTTCCTTGTAAAATAGTCCCAGGTTGCTTTCGCAATATCTGCAATTATTTTTTCATTGGTTTCTACATTTTCCTTTGAGTTAGTTACAAAAACACTGATGAAAAAATGGTTTCCATTTGGTAAAAACACAATTCCAATATCATTTACTGCTGCTGTAATGCCATTTATATTTACTCCTGAAGAACCTGTTTTGTGTGCGACTATTATTTCCTTCGGTAGTTGTCCCTTTAGCCTGCCAGCTCCTGTTTCAGTTTCTCTCATTACCTTCCAAATGAAGTCATAACTTTTTTTGGAAAGTAAATTATTCTTGTTGAAATAAAATTTCTTCAATATTTCATTACCTGCGAATGGAGTTGTCCAATTTTGAAACTGTAAATCCCAATTAGACTGTTGTTGCTCCTCATTAAATTTAATGGATACGTCTTCAACACTATTTTGTTCGAGGTATTCTTCAACCACTTTCGGACCGCCAATTAATTTTAATAAAACATCACACCCAACATTATCGCTTTTTGAAACAGTATACTCTAAGATTTTTGATATCGTAAGTTTTACACCGTTTGGGTAGTCTTCTCTAATTGGGCTATACAATTTTGGCAATAAGTCCATTTTATTAATTTGAATCTCTTGGTCATACCCGAATTTTCCTTTGTCAATTTGATCTAACATGGCTAACGCTATATGAAATTTAAAAACACTTTGCAACGGGTAATGTCTTCCACCATTTAGAGAAATGGTATCGTTACTTTTATTACCACCAATTGCAACTCCTACAACTGCATTCTTTGTTGAAACGATTTGATGTATTTTCTCTCGTAAAGAATCTATTGGTTCCGCATAGGTCTGGAAAGCAATAAATATAAAAAGTAAGGTTATCAGGTGAAATTGCTTTGTCATTTGTTTTTGTATGAATTTATACGTTGCGTTAAATCCGAATAAGTTGCAACAAGCGGTTTAGAGCTTCGCAAACAACTGGATTTCTAAACACTAAATTTGCTGCCGGCACTGGACCTGATATGAAGAGTTATACTTCTTTTAACCACTGAATCCGCTTTTTTGCCAAACACCTGTTAAAGGTTCGATATTTTTTGGTCTTTAGTAATCTTAAATGATTGCCACCTTCCATTTGTCCCGCTTCTCCATAGCCACTCCAATGGACCAAACCTGTAATTGCTGAACCACCATTTGCTAAACAATATTTGAATGAGAAAAAAGCTCAATGCAAGTCCAAGTGCAGCTGTTCCCGACAATTTTAATAAAAGTCCAAGTCCATATCCATAAAAAATAAAAATCCCAAAAGCAGATTGTAATACATAAGTGGTCAGTCCCATTTTACCAACAGGTATCAATTGACTGGCGAATTTGTTTGTAACGTTTAGTTTGAAAAAGGAAAGTAAGACAACGATATATAAAAGAGGCATAAAAATATTGGAAGCATCTTTGGCAATTGAAGCAACAAAACGAATAAATTCAGAGTTGGATGGTAATGAAAAATAATAACTAATTAATGTCAATGGTATACCGATTAAAGCTGAAACAGAAATAATTTTAACCAATGGAATTTTGTCAATTTGTTGGTGCCATTTTTTACGACCTATCCAAAGCCCTAATAAGAATAATCCTGGTATAACCCATAGTCTGCCACTAAATTTCAGGTAATTGTATTTATTGTAAAAACCTGTAGTAATGTTAGACAAAAGCAATTTTCGGTATTCACCTTTAAGAATCAAATCAAAGTAGGCATTTGCCTGGGTAACGGGATTATCTGCTGAATTATTGAGTGCGATGTTTTTAGTTTCTTTAATAATTTGGACTGATTCCTGTCTTGATTTTTGAATTAATGAGACGGAGTTTGTTACTATGGAAGGTCCGTTGAAAGCAAGAAATAATCCAAGAATCAAAATGATTTTATCAGGAACTTTTCTAAAAAGCACTAATGCAAAACCGAATACAGCATAGACGGTCAAAAAATCACCTCTATAATGAATATGATGAATAAGACCAATGAGAAATAACAACACTAATCTCCAGATAAATTTCAAAGAACCTGAACCTTTTTTTTGGTCTAGTATTAAATAGAAACTTAATCCAAATAGCATTGAAAATATTGCATAAAATTTTCCGACAAAAAGGTTTTGAATTACAACCTGCGAAAAGCTGTCTATCGGATGTAAAATATTAAATCCCAGAAAATGAGGAGGTGTCATACTTGCCAAATAGCCCTCAAACATATGGGTCATTATTATACCAAACAATGCAAAACCTCGTAATGCGTCAATTTGTTCTATTCTTTTTGTTGCAAGATTTTGCATGTCTTTTAGTTATTTTTTTGTTTAAGTGTTGCTTTAATGATTCCGACTGACGGCCACTGCTAAGTTCATAACGTTTTCCGCCTTTGCGTTGTTGGACTTTTGAAACCAAAAACTGTCTGCCTGCACCAACGCATATTTATTGCTTAAATATTGCGATACACATTACTCGCCCATTTTCTCAAAACCCTTGTTACAGGATGTATTTCTTTCTGTCTTGCTGTTTGAATTTCATTTTGGTTATGCTGTCTTTAAAATTTTCTCTAACTTTTTTCCTTTTGCTAATTCGTCCACTAACTTGTCAAGATACCTAACTGATCGGATTAGCGGATTTTCAATCTCTTCAATTCTATATCCACAAATTAGACCTTTAATCAAATCAGCGTTAGGGTTCAAGTTAGCGTTCTTAAAGAACGATTCAAAGGCTGCATTTTCGTCAAATGGTTTTA
>CAINLJ010000115.1 GCA_903850335.1 uncultured Bacteroidia bacterium
AGGAAATATTGTTACTATTTCGGGTATTCCTGCCAATACGAACACAACACTGACTGTTTCTGATGCTAATACCTGTTCAAATACCTTGGGTATTTTAGCTCCGAATTGTAATTGTCCTGTCGTAGCAGCACCTGTGAGCGGCGGAAATCAGCAGTATTGTGCGGGTGGTACAATTCCTTCGATTACTGCATCTGTCCCAGCCGGCGAAACGGTAGACTGGTATGCAGCTCAGATTGGAGGTACCGCATTGTTATCGGGCAATACGACCTACACTCCGACCACAGCTGGTACTTATTACGCCGAAGCGAGGGTTACTGCATCCGCATGTTTTAGTACAACACGTACTGCTGTAACTGTAACTTCAAATGCGCTACCTACAATTACGGGAACACTAAACGTGTGTGTGGGTGCCACAACCCAGCTGACAGGCTCAGCAACTGCTGCTGCCGTCAATCCATGGGTATCAGGCTCACCTGCTTTTGCTACAGTTAGCAACACAGGGCTTGTTACAGGAGTAGCTCCCGGTTCAAGTATCATTACTTATACAAATAGTCTTGGATGTAGCATTACTGCGACTGTAACTGTAAGTGCAGCAGCATCTATAACTGGAACGCTGGCTGTTTGTTCGGGTTCTACAACTCAATTGACGGGTTCTGGAACGGCGGCTGCAGTAAATCCGTGGGTATCCTCAGCACCTGGTTTTGCAACCGTTAGTAATACCGGTTTGGTTACTGGAGTTGCAGCAGGTTCTACTCAAATAACCTTTACAAACAGTTCCGGTTGTAGTATAACTGCCACAGTTACTGTAAACGCTTTGCCCGTTGTTTCTGCTATTACAGGGGTTGCGGCTGTAACCGTGGGTTCCACAACCCAACTTTCAGATGCTACTACCGGAGGTGTTTGGTCAAGCAGTACTCCTGCGTTTGCAACAGTAAATGCCTCGGGACTGGTTTCTGGTGTCGCTCCAGGCTCGTCAACAATTACCTACACGGTTACAAATGGCAGTGGTTGTGTAAGTACTGTTTCGCAGCTGGTAAACGTTAATATTGCAAATGGAACCCTTACAATTACCGCCAATCCGGTACATAAAACTTATGGTACAGCAATATCTGGTCTGGTAACTACGGATCAGAATTTATTTACTGTTACAGGGTTAGCCGGTGGTGATGCTGTAACAGGTGTGACTATTACCTATACATCCGGGTCTGCAGCCACAAGTGCTGCCGGAACATACACCGGTGCGGTCTCAATCTCGGCTGCTACAGGTACAATAACTCCATCGAACTATTCTTCCATTGTATACGTAAATGGAGATTTGATTGTTGATCCTGCACCCCTTACAGTTAAGGCAAATAATGTATCTAAGATTTTTGGCGATATTCTCACAGGAGCACCGGGATCGACTGCATTCACTCCTACTGGATTAGTGTTAGGCCAGACGATTAGTACTGTAACGATAACCTATGGTACTGGTGCCTTAGCTACAGCACCTGTCGGTACTTATCCGGGTTCTGTTATCCCGTCTGCTGCAAACGGAGGTACATTTACAGCCTCCAATTATGCAATTACCTATGTGAATGGAGATATACTTGTCGGACGTGCCGGGTCACTTACTATCCTGGCAACCAATAAGATTAAACCTTATGGTGCTGTCCTTACAGACAATCCTTTCTCTACCGAATTTTCGACGATAGGCCTTAGATCCAATGAAACAGTAACAAGTGTTTCATTGACTTATGGTCCGGGGGCGGCAGCTACAGATATTGTGGGAAGTTATCCGGGCTCGATTAAAATCTCAAATGCCCAGGGAACATTTATTCCTGCTAATTATGATTCTGTTATTTATAAGGTCGGCAGCATCTCTGTTGTAGAACGAACTCTTACAATTACCGCCAAAAGCAAATCAAAAATGTATGGTACTGCTTTAACAAGTCCGGGTGCAGGTTCGACAGACTTCGATGTAGTGGGATTGCAAAATGGTCAGACTATTAGTACTGCTACAATTTCGTACGGTACTGGTGCAGCTGCAAATGCCGCAGCCAGAAGGTATATTGGGTCTGTTGCCGTTTCGGATGCCGTGTTTACATTTGATCCTAAGAACTATACCTTTGTCTATACTCCGGGTGACATTATTGTTGGCCCTGCTTCTGTTACAATTACTGCCTTCAATAAGGCAAAGCTTTATGGTGCTGTTTTAACAAGTCATTCAGGTGTTGGCCCAACAGAGTTTTCGTATACTCCGTTAATGAATGGAGAGACGATTACTTCGGTAACAATGGGCTATGGACAGGGTTCATTCTCTAATGATCCGGCGGATACTTATGTTGGTCAGGTTGTTCCATCGGCACCAGTCGGGATTGGCTTCTCTCCGGGTAATTATCAGTTAAGTATTATTCCTGGAGACATTATTGTCGGTGTCGGAAAGGTTACTGTAACCGCAGATAACAAGAGCAAATGTTTTGACGGAAAAACGTATACCGGTGGATACACTGTTACATACAGTGGCCTGGCTACCGGAGATAAATTAGACGGGACTCTTGTCTTTGGCGGTACGGGTGGACCGGGTACAGGAGTGACTGCTGCCGGGGATTATTCGATCATCCCATCCGGATTAACATCCGCTAAATATCAGGTTACTTTCGTTCCGGGTACCTTATCAATTAATGCGTTGCCGACTGCAACAGTAGGCAGTGATCAATCGATTTGTATTGGAAATACAATTACGCTTGGAGGTTCTCCTGCAGGCGGGCATACTTACAGCTGGACTTCTGTACCGTCAGGATTTACCTCCTCGCAGGCCAGTCCTTCTGTGAGCCCGGTTGCGAACACTACTTACACGCTGGTTGAAAATGTAACAGCCACGGGATGTAGCAGTACTAATTCGGTTAAAGTTCTTGTAAGTCCTTCTCCGAAGGCCATTGCAGGCGATAATCGTTCCATTTGTAAGGGTGGTAGTACGACCATCGGTGCTGCTGCGGTTCCGAATGTTATATACAGCTGGACCGCAAGCGGAACTACATGGACTTCTTCCCTTGCTAATCCTACCGTTACCCCGACTGGAACAACAGCTTATACGCTTACTGTGTCAAATGCTTCAGGTCTTGGTTGCGCTAATTCAAGCACTGTTGTTGTTACAGTTAGTCAGGACCCTGTTCCAACAATTTCGAGCTCTGCGACTGGTGCGGTTTGTGTCGGAACAAGTGTTACCTATACAACAGAATCGGGTAAGACTGGCTATGTCTGGACTCATTCAGATGGAGGTTCGGTGGTTGGCGGCGGTACTTCCGTTGATAATACGCTTACAATTAAGTGGAATACTTCTGTACCTCAGACTGTTTCAGTGACTTACGCGAATAATGTTGGTTGTAACCTTGGTATTCCGGCATCCGCGAATATTTCAGTCCTTTCAGCTCCCGGCGATGCAGGTGCAATTACAGGCGATGTTTCAGTCTGCGCCCCATCATCAGGCGTTGTATATTCTGTGCCTGCAATTCAAGGGGCTACTTCGTATGTATGGAGTATTTCCTCACCGGGCGCCTCGATCCTTACGGGTCAGGGAACTAACAGCATTACTGTGGATTTTGATGCTTCTGCAACTGGTGGGAAGATATCGGTTTATGGGAAAAATGACTGTTCGGAAGGAAAGTCTTCGGATCTGACCTTTGGACTGACTCAAAAAACCGGGCCTGCAGGCGAGATCGTGAGTGCAAATGATACGCATACGTTTGTATTGGGTAGTACAGGTGTTTATTCGGTTCTTCCAATTGAGAATGCCACCAACTATACGTGGACCTTACCAGCTGGCGTTACAATTACTTCAGGGGATCATACGAATAGTGTCACTTTGGATTTTGGTCAGAATGCTGTTGCAGGTTCACTGATAGTTACCGGCTCCAACTCTTGTGGAGCAGGTCTTCAGTCACCGTTGTTTGCTCTGGAGGTTCCCAAGAAAACGTTCAAGGCTTTCCCGGTACCAAATCAGGGCCGCTTTACGATTGAAATTACGTTCCCTGTGGAATCGACATTTGATGTAATGATTTATAACATGAATTCTAAAACAATCCTTCAGATTTTCAATGCTAAGACTACTCTTGGAACCTACAGACAGGTAATCGATCTAGGAGATGTTCCAACTGGTGTGTATTTTGTCAAATTCTACAACAAGATGTTTAGTGTTGTTAACAAAGTAATCGTAAGAAGATAAACTTCGGAATTTATAGTTTAGCAAACCACCTTCATCATTAAGGGGGGTGGATTTTTCAGGGAGAACTTAAGACAGAAAAATATTTCTGCTTAGGTTCTTCCTCTTTTATGGAAGTATGTTTAGATCAAATATGCCAAAAGAATTTTCTATCTTCGCAGGAAAATCCATAGGGATTATGATTTTCAGAACATCGTTTTGTCATTTGGGAATTATAAATCTTGCCGGTAAAATCTTAAAATACACCAAATGATTAGTGCAGTAATTATTGAGGATGATCCCCTTTTGGGTAAAAACCTGTCAATGATGATTGAGGAATATTTTCCTGAGATCAAAATTATTGCGTTGGTTGATTCGGGTAAGCTGGCACTCGATATTTTACCGCTTCTGACGTATGATCTCGTGTTTTCGGATATTGAGCTAGGTGATATGGATGCTTTCGCTCTTTTTGAACTTCTTGAGAATAGTCATCCGCAGATAATCTTTACTACTGCACATGAGGAGTTTGCCGTGAACGCCTTCAAAATTGACGCTATTGATTACCTTATTAAACCGATAGCTCCCGAGGATCTCAAGCGTGCAGTCGGTCGTGCCCTGGACCAAATTAATAAACTTCAGCAAACTCCGTCCATACTTGGAGCTTATTCTGTCCAAAAAAGTGGTAAGATCCTTATTAAGACCAATGACGAATTACACTTTCTTTCGCCTGACCGGATCATTTATTGTGAAGCTTATGGAGCCTACACAAAGGTTTTTCTTTCCGACAACACAAGCGATTTTAAACTTGTGACGATGCATCTGAAAAAAATTGAAGAGCTTTTGCCTTCGGATCACTTTTTCAGAATACATGATGCACATATCGTAAACACAAATTTTATTGATCATATAAAATATCAAAAGCGATTTTGTGTTCTAAATCATAACGCAGCTTTGGGGAAAACCCAGCTAAAAATTTCTGAAAGAAAATATCTTGGTTTTATTGAATTCTTAAAAAACGGCTGATCGGTTACTCTTACTATCTCCGCTTTTACACTTATTAGTCATATCCCGACACCTGTTAAAGATTGAGGGTCATCTGTCAAATGGATCATATAAAGTCTTATAAATCTGCATTATTCATAGATTTTTTATACAGATTTGTAGTGGATTTCACGTCCATTTATACCCTAATCTTTTATATATAATCAATGGGCTCTGGCAGAAATTTTCTGTCAGACCCTTATAAATTGAATTTCCTCTCATAGAGGTTACTGTTATTTTTGTGTTATCTTTACATAAGAATGCTATATTTCATATTTCATCAAAATGTTTATATTTGACCCCTTAGAATAAATATTGTGATATGACAATTGATAACCTTGGCACAAAAAGGGACGCTGTAAGAGAGAATATTCTTAAAATTGCGCAGGAGATTTTCAGTAAGTATGGGTATAAAAAGACTACACTTGATGATATTGCCAATGCAGTAAGGAAGGGGAAGAGCTCCCTTTATTACTATTTTAGCAGTAAAGAAGATCTGTTTCAGGAAGTTATACAAAAGGAAGCTGATATTTTGCGTGAGGAACTTTCGAAAGTCCTTCAGAAGGATATTGATCCTGCTGAGAAACTAAGGGATTATGTGATGACTAAAATCACAACCTATCGCCAATTGGCCAATTTCTATAATGCAATTGAAAATGATACTGCTGCTGTCGAGTTTATTGATAAAATAAAATCTCAGTATTACCAGGAGGAGATACGTATGATGAAACGTATTTTGCTTGAGGGGGCACGTCAGCGTAAGTTTATTGTGAAGGATTTCACACTGGTGGCGATCGGAATTACAACGGCGATACGTGGTCTTGAAATGCCGCTGTCTGCCGGGCCTTATCGTTCAACAGATCTTGGAAAAAGTGTGGATTCAATTGTAAGGATAATTTGTTATGGAATTATGAAAAGGGAATAGTGTGCTGGTGGGCCTCAACTTATTTCAATATTTACCGTTTGAACTTTAATTTTTTAAAAGAGGGTGTATCAAAACTTTAGATTTGATACACCCTCTTTTAGCTCTCAGAATCAGATTAGTTAAACGATATATTTCCTCCGCTTGAAGACTCTACCTGGCGATCCTTAGGATTACCTGCAACTTTGATATTCCCTCCGCTACTAGCCTGAGCATTAATTTTATCTGTTACGTTCACCTTAATATTTGCACCGCTTGAGGCACCTGCATTACAGGTTTTTGACTGTAGATCCTTTGCCCTGATATTAGTACCGCTTGATCCTTCAACTTCCAGGTTATCTGTAGTTCCCTTAAGATCTATGTTTGCACCACTGCTACCATCAACATTCAATTTTTCAACCTTCAGATTCAAATTGATGTTGGCTCCACTTGAAGACGAAATTTGCAGGGAAGGAAACTTCAGCTCACTACCCGATTTCATATTCCCTCCTGAGCTGGCCTCAATGGCGTGGATATTCTTTATAGTAACAATAACCCTTTTTGCTTCACAGTGGCTGATTCGTTTCTTTGGAAAAACTTTCAGCTCGCCATTGGATACTTCAGTCCGGATAATTTCCTGAAGATTTGAATCTGATTCAACGACTACTTTGACCACCGAATCCTGTAATAGGATCACTTCAAGACCGGCACTCACAGAAACAGATTCGAAAGAATCAACTTTTCGTTCGCTTTTTACGACTTTGCCATTGCCTCTGATGCCAAACAGGCATGAGCTCAGGAATAAGGATGACAACACAAGGATTGAAATTACTGGGAGTAGTTTTTTGTTCATGACGATTACTATTTGAGTTAACAATTGAGTATAAAAACCTTTCGACATTAGACGAAAAAAAAGTAAACGCGGTTACAATCCTGATCCATAAAACCTAAAAAGCCCCTGATTTGGGGCTTTTGTAAGAGATCTGCTGAAAAGAATCTATTCTTTCAGTGGCTCTTTTTTATTTTCCGCTCTGGGAGCCTCTTTTGGAGGATCTACCGACGGTGCGTCATCATCTTTAATTGCCTTTTTAAAGTCTTTCATCCCTTTTCCAATGCCACTCATTAGTTCAGGGATCTTCTTGCCGCCAAACAGCAGTAATAAGGCTACTACCACTATGATAACGTGTGCTGCTGAAAGTGCCAGTAATATCATTATTTTGATTTTAATTTGTTTGAATACAAAAATAGTATTTCCGCTGATAATTTATTCTGTCACAGACCAAAATATTTTCAAGCTACTTTGACATTAAAATTTTCCCTGATACCATTTTAGGAAATCATTTCCATTCGCATAGATTAAAAGGGAGAAAAGAATCACCATTCCTACAATCTGTGCATATTCCAGGAATTTATCGCTGGGTCGGCGTCCGGTAATCATTTCAAAAAGAAGAAACAGCACATGTCCTCCGTCAAGAGCCGGTATGGGCAGGATATTCATTACTGCCAGAATAATCGAGAGGAAAGCAGTTAGATTCCAAAAGGATTCCCAGTCCCAGACACTTGGAAAGATATTGCCAATAGCGATAAACCCTCCCAGCGATTCGTATGCCTTCGTTTCAGGAGCGAACAACAGTTTAAATTGTTTGAGGTAGTTCCCAACGGCATTGTAGCCCTTGATGATACCAGCAGGGATGGATTCAAAAAATCCATAACTTATGCTCTTGAATTCAAATAATCCGTTTATGCTGGCTTCACGTTGGATACCCAATAATCCGCTTTTGCCTATTGTTACCTTAATTGTTTGATCGGCAGCACCTCGCTTGATTAGTAAAGTAACAACCTTATTCTTCGATTGTGCAAGTGTGTCTGTAAATTGATCATAAAATTTGAATCCGGAACCATTTATATTTAAGATCTCATCACCAATCTGAAGACCTGCATCACGTGCCGGGGAATCTTTGGCAAATCCAACTACTTTACAGGCAAAGGGAACCCGTAAACCAATTAAGTATTTGTCTTTTAATATTTTAGGTATTATTTCTGATTTTACTGGTATTGAAACTGACTGGTCATCTCGCTGAACTTCAATTGTTTTTGCTCCATTCAGGACGATATACGGAACAATTTTATTAAAATCTTCAATCGCCTTCCCATCAACGGAAATAATCTTATCCCCGTTAACCAGTCCCATTTCTTTACCTGTCTCACTGACGGCGATACCGTATTTTACATTTTTTGTGGGAAGATACTGATCACCCCACGTAAAAAGTACGGCTGAATAAAGGATTATAGCCAGGATAAGATTGAACAGTACGCCACCAATCATTATTATTAACCGTTGCCAGGATGGTTTTGAGCGAAATTCCCAAGGTTCAGGAGGCAGTTTCATTTGTTCTTTATCCATTGACTCGTCAATCATACCTGAGATCTTCACATAACCACCCAGAGGAAGCCATCCTATGCCGTATTCCGTTTCACCTCTCTGGAATTTAAATAGTGAAAACCATGGATCGAAAAAAAGATAAAATTTCTCGACCCTGCATTTGAAGGCTTTCGAAAAAATGAAATGGCCAAATTCGTGAATAATTACTAATATTGAAAGACTAAGAATTAATTGTGCAGCTTTGATAAGAATAACCATGTTTACCAGTATATCAATGTATTTTTTCTAATTTTCCCACAATTTCAAGCGCATGGGCACGCGCCTCACGATTAGTTTCAAGATAATCATCAAGGGTCGGCTTCTCAATAAATGCTGAGTCGATCATCAGCTGCTCATTTAATTGCCATATATTCGGGAATGAGATTCTCTTCTTTAAAAAGGCCTCAACTGCAATTTCGTTGGCAGCATTGAGAATACACGCCAGATTTCCCCTCTTTTGTAACGCCTCGTAAGCGAGTGCAAGGTTACGAAAAATTTTTGGTTCAGGAGCTGAAAATGTTAATGACGGGAAATCGGCAAAGTTCAACCTTGGATAGGAGTTTTTTATCCTTTCGGGAAAGCTAAATGCGTATTGGATAGGAAGTCTCATATCGGGCAAGCCAAGCTGAGCCTTAATAGATCCGTCACAAAACTGAACCATCGAGTGTATGATTGACTGCTTGTGAACTACCACCTCAATTTGTTCCGGTTTTAATGCAAAGAGCCATTTTGCTTCAATAACCTCGAAGCCTTTGTTCATCAGCGTGGCTGAGTCGATCGTTATCTTGGAACCCATCTCCCAGCATGGATGTTTGAGCGCTTGTTCCGGAGTAATCGATCCAATCTGACCCTCTTGCATTCCATGAAAAGGCCCGCCAGAACAAGTTAGAAAAATCTTTTCCGCCGGATTCATGTACTCACCTGCAAGGCACTGGAATATAGCCGAGTGCTCAGAGTCAACGGGTAAAATATCCACTTTGTGTTCAATAGCAAGATTATGGACCAGTTCTCCCGCAACTACGAGTGTCTCCTTATTGGCCAGTGCAATTTGTTTTCCAGCCTTTATTGCATTAATTGTTGGGATCAGGCCTGAAAACCCTACAAGGGCAGTTAATACGAGATCTATAGTTCCCATTTCGACTACCTGATTAAGAGCCTCCGAACCGGTATAAACCTTGATCCCTTCTGCAACAAGCGCATCTCTGACAATCTCATACTTGTCCTCACTGCCAATAACTACAACATTTGGATGAAATTTTTTAGCCTGGTTAATGAGCAATTCAAAATTTTTATTGGCAGTTAATACCTCAACCGTATACCTGTCCGGATTATTCTCAATAACGTCCAAAGCCTGCTGACCGATTGATCCTGTTGAACCGAGAATTGCGATATTCTTCATTTCTGAATTTTAAAACTTGACATACTCTTCAGGGTTAACAGATGCACCATTCAGCCACATTTCGAAGTGCAGATGTGGCCCTGTGGTCTCCTTCCCGGAATTGCCCATTATGGCGATAGCTTCGCCTGCTCTGACTTTATCACCTTGTATCTTCAAAAGTTCAGCATTGTGCCTATAGACAGTCACAAGATTTTGTTCGTGTTGAAGATAAATTACATATCCTGTATCAATGGTCCATCCCGCAAAAATTACAGTCCCATCAAGGGCTGCAGAAATTCGGGAATTTACTTTTCCGACAATGTCCACGCCAAAATGCCTGGTGCTTAGATCAAATTTTGCAGTAACCATTCCTGATAAAGGTGGAAAAAACAATAGTCCGGCAACTCCTCCCTTTGAGGAGGGTGCATTATTAATCCCAAGATTTACCTGTTCCTGTGCAAGTTCCTCCCTGAAGAGGCTGTCGTGATTATAACTTTTTATCTGAAGCTGATCGGGTCTTAAGGTAGCGATGTGTTTGACAGCGCTATCCGATGGTGTTTCTCCGGCAAGCATCGCCCTGAAGTTTTTAAAGTATATTTCACGCCTTTGCGCTTCCTGCTCAAGGGAATCAACAACAAGAACATTACGGATCAGCATGTGCCTCATCTTTCCGGTCGGATAGCCTGGAATATATTCGCGTAAAGGAGTAAACGCGATCAAAATTGTTACACCTGTAATAATCATGATTACCGCTAAAACAAGCGCTCCAAGCAAGGTTCGTGCATTAAACCTTACTTGCCTGATTATATGAAGATTGATATCGTTAAATATTACTATCCGGTATGGATTCTGAAATATTTTTTTTATTTTGTCACGCTTTCTTTCCTTCTCCATTCGCTGATTTTTCAAGAATGTCAAACATACATGAAAATAAACAGATACACAAAGAAATCACTCTTTTATGTTTGCTTTAACCGTAATGATCGATTCAATTTTTGTACCTTTGCTTTGTCTTTATTTCAATAGAGAAAATATTTTATATTATGAAGTTTCAGAAAATGCATGGATTAGGCAATGATTTCATTTTATTTAATGACATCAGCCTCTTAAAATATGATTTGCCCGGGTTAGCCATTAAACTGTGTGACCGGCACCAGGGTATTGGAGCCGATGGGATTATCCTGATCCTCCCTTCTGAGGTGGCAGATGTGAAGATGCGGATCATAAATTCAGACGGAAGTGAGGCGAATATGTGCGGCAACGGAATCCGTTGTTTTGCAAAATATGTCTTTGATAATAAAATAAATACTGCAAGATCATTTACAATAGAGACGGGTGCCGGGATAATGGTTCCTGAGCTTATCACAGAGAATGGAAAGGTATTATCTGTAAAAGTTAATATGGGTGCTCCGGCATTGGATCGGGCCCTGATTCCTATGACGGGCAATGGAGGAAATGTAATAAATGAAACCCTTTTAGTCGGTAGTACCGAATATAAAATAACGAGTTTGCTCATGGGGGTTCCCCACACAGTCCTTTTTGTGGATTCAATTCAGGAAGTCGATATCGTTTCGATAGGGAAGGAGATCGAAAAGCACCCTTCATTTCCTTTAAAGACAAATGTCAATTTCGTTGAGGTAATTAATCAAAGTGAAATCAAAGTCAGAACCTGGGAGAGAGGCGCTGGGAGCACACTTGCTTGCGGAACGGGAAGTTGTGCATCTGCCGTGGCAGCTTGTCTTAACGGAAAAACCGGAACAGAGGTTATTGTTCACCTTACCCTTGGCGATTTGTACATACAATGGACTGATGGTGTTGTATTTATGACCGGAATAGCTGAGCATGTTTTCGAAGGATTGCTTGAAATCGATTATTTATAATTTTTGGTGATGGCTGAAGAGAAAAAGAGAGCCGCTTTAATTTCAGTTTTTGCAGCTGTTTTCCTTACCGGATCAAAGTTGATTATTGGAATAATAACCGGAAGTTTGGGCATCTTGTCCGAAGCATTACATTCTGGACTGGATCTTGTAGCGGCTGTTATTACTTATTTTTCTGTCCGGATTTCTGATAAACCGGCTGATCAGGATCATCATTTCGGGCACGGGAAAATTGAAAATCTTTCAGCACTGATCGAAACCCTTCTTCTACTGATTACGTGTACCTGGATTATTTACGAAGGGGTTAGCCGGTTAGTTTCCGGAGAGACCCATATTGAAGTAACTTATTGGAGTTATATTGTAGTGGTCGCATCGATAATCATTGATATTAACCGGTCGCGAATGCTTTCGAAAGTTGCTAAAAAGCATAATAGTCAGGCACTTGAGGCTGACGCACTTCATTTTTCCACAGATATCTGGAGCTCTTCCGTGGTTCTTTTCGGTCTCGTTTGCGTTAATTTTGGATGGTTTTTCGCAGATGCAATAGCTGCGCTGGGTGTTGCGGTTATAGTTTTATTTGTCTCCTTTCAGCTTGGGAAAAAATCAATTGATGTACTTCTTGATAAAGCCCCCAAAGAAACAATGTTGATTGTAGAACAGACACTAGAAAAATATCAGCAGGTAAAATACTTTCATAATTTAAAAGTAAGGTCCTCTGGTGCTGATACTTTCATAAAGTTTAATATCCATGTGGATGCGGATCTGAGTCTAAGGGAAGTTCATAAATTGTGCGATGAAATCGAAAAGGATTTGGAGAGTCTGATCAGCCGCAGTGAAATAAATATCCACGCCGAACCAAACGAATGATCTTTTTTTGAAAGCAAAACTTTACGTCTTGGGTATTCACCAATTTGTTACCGGTCTTCACAAATCTTCCTGTTTCCCCTAAATCCTTATCTTTGCTAAAAATTCAGGTTTTCCTAAAAAATAACAATGAACGAAAGAAAAGTCAGGGTTCGTTTTGCACCAAGTCCTACCGGTCCCCTTCATATCGGGGGTGTTCGAACAGCATTATTCAATTATTTATTTGCCAAAAAGCATGGAGGTGATTTTCTTCTCCGCATCGAAGATACTGACCAGACAAGATATGTGCCTGGAGCTGAAGAGTATATTCAGGAGGCACTTGAATGGTGCGGTATCAATGTGGATGAAGGACCAAAACAGGGCGGTCCCTTTGGCCCATACCGCCAAAGTGAAAGGAAAGCACTTTATAACCAATATGCCGATCAGCTGATTGAAAGTGGTCATGCCTATTATGCCTTTGATACTCCGGAAGAACTCGACGAAGCCAGGACGTCAGCCGAGGGCAAAGGTGCCACATTTACCTATAATGCCCTATCACGCGGATCAATGAAGAATTCACTTTCATTACCTGAGAAGGAATGGAAAGGACTGCTTAATTCACCAGTTCATTATGTTATCCGTTTTAAGATGCCGGATAATTCAGATGTCACGGAAGTGGATCTGATCCGTGGAAGTGTTACATTCAATACTTCTTTACTCGATGATAAGGTTTTGTTTAAGAGTGACGGGATGCCCACCTATCATCTGGCGAACGTTGTAGATGATCATCTGATGGAAATCACGCATGTTATCAGAGGTGAGGAGTGGCTGCCATCGATGCCGTTGCATGTTTTATTGTACAGGGCTTTCGGCTGGCAGGGAACTATGCCAAGGTTTACACATTTACCCCTGATTTTAAAACCCGAGGGTAAAGGAAAACTTAGTAAACGTGATGGTGATAAAATGGGATTTCCGGTTTTTCCGCTTCTTTGGCGCGATCCTGTCACGGGCGAACCATCCCGCGGTTATCGTGAGGACGGCTATTTCGCAGATGCATTTATTAATATGCTCGCTTTGCTGGGATGGAACCCTGGCACTGAACAAGAGATATTTTCATTGAACGAACTTAGCGAGGCGTTTTCTCTTGACAGAGTCGGGAAGGCTGGGGCGCGGTTTGATCCTGAAAAGACAAAATGGTTCAATCATCAGTATTTTGTAAAAAAGAGTGACAAGGAATTGGGAGAGTTATTCCTGCCGGTTTTAATCAATAAAGGGATAGAAACAGATCTCCAGGTTGCCATAAAAGTTGCAGGTATCGTGAAGGAACGATGCAATTTTGTTTCGGATTTATGGGATCAGAGTTATTACCTCTTTCAGAGTCCTGCAACCTATGACGAGAAGATCATCATCAAAAGATGGAAAGATGGTGTTCCTGAAATAATGAATGAGATTGCAGGCTTTTTTGAGTCTGTCGGGAGCTGGAAGGGACCAGAGATCAAGGAGCCTTTTTCGGCTTATGTAACGGCTAAGGGATGGAATTTTGGTACAGTAATGAATTCGTTGCGGCTTTGCCTTGTGGGTGGAAGCTTTGGTCCCGATATTTTCGAAATATGTGAAATAATCGGTAAGGAGGAGACTATCTCACGTATCCGGAAGGCTGTGGAGACTATAAAAATCTAATTCTGATCTCCTAATAAATTCAAACGGTATTGATATCGATGAACGATATTTTCTGAAAGATTGATTATGTCCTGCCTTTGACTATGTCGATTTTCAATTCAGGCAGTTGTTACGTAAGCTTTAATTTCCTTAGGTCGTTGACCCAAGGTTATGAAAATAAAGATGCTGTATCAAAAGGAAAAAATTTAAACGCAGAGGTCGCAAAGTGAAAACGCAAAGAATCGCAAAATATTGTATATCAGATCATTAATTCTGCGCAACATCCTGTTTCCATTATTTAATCCAGCGGTAGAAGACTTTTGATACAGCCTATATACGTTGACTTGAACAGATCAGGATTTACATAACCAGATATTCATTCACCTGCGGGCATGAAAGTAGATCACATTTGTTGATATGCGCTGACTTGAAAAGTCAGGATTTTCATAACCGCATGGTCAACGACCTGCGGAAATGAAAATAGATCACATTTGTTGATATGCGCTGACTTGAAAAGTCAGGATTTTC
>CAINLJ010000116.1 GCA_903850335.1 uncultured Bacteroidia bacterium
AGCCCATCATGTATTCTACAAATATAATCGGTGCTCTGCACCTCTGTCTCTTTGGTAACAAAACTTCTGCAAATCCCTGTTTATGAAATAAAAATTCAATTTTATACCTTTCCCCACAACTTTTTCATCTGATCCATTTTGTTTACTTTTTCTGTAAACCTATTTCAGGACTAGACAGTCGTCCAGTCGCCCCGTCGCCCCTTCCCTCGTTCAGTCGTTGAGTCGTCCAGTCGCCCCGTCGCCCCTTCGTTAAGTTATTCCGTCGTAAAGTCGTGCTTCATCTACTCCGCCCGGAACTCTATTGTCTTCTTCAAGCGGTTGCTTTCCAGACAGGCCTCAAGAATCCGGATGACGTTTAATGACTCCTCAGGTTTAACAAAAAGCTCCTTCCCCTCGCGAATTGTATCATATAGTTTGGAGAAGAAGGCAGCAAGGTTTCCGGGAATGGTTTCAATTTTCCCGTGAAAATGAAGTCCGTTAATTGTAGTATTAAGTATTCCCCAGTCATTAGGAAGATCTTCTCCCCATTTGGGTTCATTGGGAAGGTGATGTTGCTTCATCAGTTCTTCCTGCGGATCAGTTCCCATCTTTACAAATGATCCTTCGGTACCATGGACGATATACTGAGGCCCCATTTCGCGCACAAGATACGAACTGCGGAGGATTGCATTGAATTTATTATAATGCAGCCTGATGTCAAAGTTGTCGGTTGTACGCCCTCCTGTTCGAAGGACGTTGAGGTGAGCAGTTACAGCGGATGGCAAACCGAATAATACAAGTGTCTGATCGACAATGTGTGAACCAAGATTAAAAAGTACTCCTGTTCGTTCATCCCCATCTTCCTTCCAGGATCCTTCCTGGATATAATTGCGATAGCGGTCATAATGAGCCTCAAATTCCACCACACGTCCCAGTAATTTCTCATCAAGAATTTTTTTAAGTGTCTGGAAACCATTATCCAAACGTTTACTCTGATAAACTGTCAGTAGTACTCCATTTTGATGTGCAAGCGAGATAAGTTCTCGTGCATCTTCGCTGGTTTTGGTAAATGGTTTCTCAACAACAACATGTTTACCGGCTTCGAGAGCCTGTTTTGCCATTTCGAAATGAAGGTAATCAGGTGTATTGACGAGCACAAGTTCAACTTCCGGATCGTTAAGAATGTCATCATAGGAGCGGACAATTGTAGCCTCAGGATATCTTTCGGCCGAAATATTCCTGGTCCGTTCTAGAATTTTATGTATCTTAAATTGTTGAGGAAAGACTTTCAGGGAAGGTCCCTGAAAAACTACGCCAGACATTCCAAAGGAAGCTATGGCTGTTACAATTGGTTTACTCATGGAATGAATTATTTTTCAATCAAAGATAACCGTTTGTTTCAATTTTTAGAAAAGAGAAAATTCATTTAATGATAATGAGAGAAAAATTCGCAATTACTCTGTGATATTTGTAAAAAAGTATTTAGGTTTGAGCTGTTTTAAAATTACGAATTAAAAATTCCAAATATGAGAATTCAGATATTTTTGACTTGCATAATTGTGGCCTTATTCTTTGTATTGCGATCAGGTACTGTTTGTGCTGCAGAGGGAGAAATTGTTAAAATTGATAAGGCACAGTTCAAAACTCTGATAATGGATTATGAGAAAAATCCAAAGGTCTGGAAATTTGCAGGGAAATTGCCTTGTATCGTTGATTTTTACGCCGACTGGTGTGGCCCATGCAGAACTGCATCACCCATCTTAGAAGAATTAGCCCAAAAATATAAGGGTAAAATTGTTGTCTATAAGGTGAATACAGACCAGGAACGTGAATTGGGCACTGTATTTGGAATTAGCACTATCCCGGCTTTCTTATGGGTTCCCAAAACAGGAAATCCTACTATGAGCAGTGGAATTGCCCAGACTCGTGATGCGACAAAGGAACAATTTGAGAAAATGATTCAGGATATGCTTCTTAAGAAGTAAAAAGAGAGGATTCGCAAATTGACGAATCCTCTCTTTTTTTTCAGAAATTGTCGGCAATCCGGTAGGCTTCAATTAATGCCAGTTCTCCTTCTTTGCCCTCGAGGGATTTGCCATGCTCCATGCACAGCACTCCGTTATATTCTTTAGCATGGATATGCTTAAATATATTCTTATAGTTTATTTCTCCGCTTCCCGGTTCCCGCCGTCCTGGATTGTCACCTAAATGAAAGGCTGCAATTTCAGACCAGGCAGTATCTATATTCGGAATAATATTTCCTTCGGTAATTTGCTGATGGTACATATCATCAACGATTTTACATGCAGGACTATTTACCGCACGACAAATAGCATAAGCCTGAGGAATACCGGTAAGGAAAAGACCCGGATGATCACGTTTATTTAAGGGCTCAAGGACAATTGTCAATCCCCCTTTTTCGGCGATATCACTAAGTTTCCGCATGATATCTATTACATTGGCAGTTTGATATTCCCATGCCATGTGTTCGTTGTATCTTCCCGGAACCATTAGGGCCCATTTAACCCCGGTACGTTTATAAATTTCAACTCCGTCATTTATTTTTTTGATCAGCATTTCCCGCATGTCAGAATCCTTCAATACCATCGATTCTTTACTGAAATCTGCATAGAGTACAAAGGGTCCCATGTCCATATTTTGTCGGGCCAGCTCTGCCATAATTTTTTCTTGCTGATCTACAGAATGGCCAGATAAACCATTGTCAAACATTGCCCTAAACCCCTGATCGGAGCAAAATTTGATAACCTCGACTGGATCTTTCCCTGCAAGTTCAGGAAAACTTCCAAAGCCAGGTGCATATTTAAGTTTGAATTTGGATGCATTTGATGGTTTTGCATCCTGTTGCTGAGATCCGAAGGCACTGTTTGAGAATCCGGCAAAAGTTGCCAGTGCTGCTGTGTTCTGAATGAAACTTCTTCTTTTCATATTTGTTTTTGTTGATTTACTTGTATTACTTGTAATTTTAGAAAACAAAGAGACCCATCCGACACTCAAAATTCGGATGAGCCTTTCTCAAAACTGTCCCTGGTTCACGGAATCCTGAAAGGTTCCTCTGGTACAATAATCCACATAACCAGATAGATCAGTATACCTGGAAATGCTAAGGTAAAGAAAGTTGCCAAAACAAATAATAGTCTGATAATTGTGGGATCAATATCGAGATAAGCCGCTAATCCGCCACAAATACCTGCCAGCATTTTTTCTGTCCGGCTTCGTGTCAATCTTTTCGGAGAATTTAATTCCATAACATCTTATTTTGGTTTAACCTTTCCCTCTTCTGCTTCTTCATCATTTTCAAGAAGATATAATTCTTCCTCATACTCCAGTTCCAGATCCATGAATTCTTCAGCCTGCTCAAGTAACTCCTTGACGAGGTCTTCACTCTCAGGCTCATCGTCTATCCAGTATATCTCCTGATCTACAGAGAAGCCTTCAACATCGCAGCCAACGATAAAACGCGGTTGCTCATTATGTACGACAAAAATCTTGTCAGGTAAAACCTGAGAATTGTCAGCCAATAGAAATTTAGGTAGCATGATGTTTTTTTTTAGATTTAGATAAATGAACTGTTTATGTTGACCAATCAAAAATACAATATTTTGGTAAACAATTACCCATTTTTAGAATCTTTAGCGAAGCCTTTACAATTTTTCTTTAATTGTTCCGTTATCCATTTCGTTAATGTGTGGTAGGTCATTTAAAGATCAGCTAATCAATATAATATGACAAAATTACCTAGGTTGAGGATGTATAAAAAAAATTGACATATTTTTTGCTGTAATCTTTGTCATATTGCTCAGTAATATCTAAATAGAATTCACTAAAAGATAGATTATTAGATAGATATAATTTTTAAACTAAAATAGCCTCACTTTGGCATTTTAATTGCCTGATTATTTATGCAACTTCATTTTTGAGGTTGATAATTCAGAAAATAAGTTAACAATTTAAATGCATGGAGGACTAAGTTATGAAACTGACAAAAGTATCTGACAGATTATTCCCAACTTTTCCATCTCTTGTTGACAACTTTATTTCAAGAGATCTGATGGATTGGAATAATTGGAATTTTTCAAGTACAAATAGTACTATGCCCGCGGTTAATATTGGAGAGAGCGATGATTCATACCTTATTGAGGTTGCTGCTCCCGGTATGAATAAGGAAGATTTTTCTATAAATTTTGAGGGTGACCGATTGATTATCAATTCCGAAATGAAAGATGAGAAAAAGACTAATGATGAAAATTATTCACGACGCGAATTTAGTTATCAGAGTTTTCAGCGCAGTTTTACAGTTCAGCAAGGGAGTATTGACATTGACAGGATCACGGCAAAGTACACGGAAGGTATTTTAAAAATTAGCCTTCCGAAGCGTGAAGAGGTCAAACCAAAACCTCCCAAAAGTATTAGTATTATGTGATTTTGAAAACCACTCTGAAAAGGGTGGTTTTTTTTCATTAGTGCTTATTTCCCTGACACATCCGTTTTATTCATGATAGGCTGGTAATTAAACCAATTCTGATAAAAACGAAATGAAGAAAATAAAAGGGGTATTCCCATTGTTATATATGCCAGAGACAGAGCTGACAAAGGTACAATTAAGGTTTTTCGTAATAATACTCCCATTGTGATCATACCCGCCATCATGACATAACTTTTAAGGTTGAAGAATTCAAAGAATAAATGACGATCGCCTGGTAGTGTTTTTATTCGGTTAACATGATTGCGGGAAATTCTTGAGAAGACAATGACAAAGAACAGAATACCCCCGATAAGACATGATATTATTTTTAGCCATGTGAAGCCGGATGAATCTTCTAACATGGAGCTTCCCCTGAATAGCAGCATTAATCCTGCGAATGTCCACACTAATGCGGCTTCAAAAAGGAGTATTCTCTTTGACAATTTGATAGTTAAGAAATTCATTAACGTCTTTTAAGTTATAATGCACGAAAATATTCAAACTGAACAAAAATATATCATTTTTCGGGTCAGTTGTATATGAAAAGGGATCAGATGAAAAAGTTGTGGGGAAAGG
>CAINLJ010000117.1 GCA_903850335.1 uncultured Bacteroidia bacterium
GCCTCAGAATCCTATATTTCATACCAACCGATTGGCACTGTACTGGCTGTTATGCCCTGGAACTTTCCTTTCTGGCAGGTTTTCAGGTTTTTGGCACCGGCACTGATGGCCGGAAATACTGGTGTTCTGAAACATGCAAGTAATGTTTCGGGTTGCGCCCAGGCAATTGAAAAGCTTGTTAATGATTCTGGATTCCCGGAGAATGTGTTCAGAACTTTGCTTATTGGTTCATCCGAAGTAAAAGCTGTAATTGAAAATCCGCTCATTAAAGCCGTTACGCTCACAGGTAGTACTCCTGCAGGTAAGGCAGTTGCCTCTGTCGCAGGATATGTTCTTAAAAAGTCAGTGCTTGAACTTGGAGGCAGTGATCCTTATCTGATCCTTGAGGATTCAAATATTGAAAAAGCAGCGAGTTTATGTGTCACAAGCAGATTACTGAATGCCGGGCAGAGCTGTATCGGAGCCAAACGGTTTATTATAATGGATAAGGTTTATGATCAATTTGCAGAGGAATTTGTCAGACTCATGCGCGAATCTATCTTTGGAGACCCATCAGATGAAAAAACAGTGATCGGGCCTCTTGCAAGGATCGATCTGCGGGACGAGTTACACGAACAGGTAGTGAAAAGCAAAAATTCCGGTGCTATAGTTTTACTGGGCGGATTCGTTCCGGATGGAAAAGCAGCGTTCTACCCTCCTACTGTTCTGGCAGATGTCGTCCCTGGAATGCCCGCCTATCATGAGGAACTATTTGGTCCAGTAGCAGTATTATTTCGGGCAAAATCTCAGGAGGAGGCAATAGCAATTGCCAATGATACCGTCTTTGGATTGGGAGCAGGCGTTTTCTCAGCTAATATTGAAAATGCAAAACAACTGGCTGAAAAGGGCCTGAATGCCGGTTCTGTTTTTATTAATGATTTCGTTAAATCGGATCCGAGATTACCTTTTGGAGGGGTAAAACAGAGTGGGTACGGACGTGAGCTTTCGGTAACAGGGATTCGTGAATTTATGAATATTAAGACAATTGTAATCAAATAATTGGAATATCTTTTGTTACTTTAGTGTCTTCTTTCATTTCAAAACTGCACCTAAAATCAGTAATCGTAAAAGTATGACCAAACTAAGAGTAATTGTTACCCTGCTGACTAGTTTTCTGTATTTTAATGGGTTTTCTCAAAATTCCCTGACTGTAACTAACCTGAAATGTGATTCAAAATCCAATCCAATTGGAATTGAGGTTAAGAAACCTTATTTAAGCTGGCAAGTAGAATCGAATATTCGCGACACCCAACAATCAGCCTTTCGTATACTCGTTTCTGATGACTCAGAAAAACTCAAAAATAATGTTGGAAATATTTGGGATTCAAAGATTGTGAAATCCGCTATTCCCAGTCAGATTGAATATACCGGTCCTGCTTTGAAATCCGAAAGTAAATATTTCTGGAAGGTGAAAATTCTGGATCAGGAAGGTAAAGAGAGCGATTGGAGTAAACCAGCCACCTGGCAAATGGGTCTGATAACGAGTACCGACTGGGAAAATGCAGCCTGGATCAGTTATGAAAATCTTCCTGATACAATGAGAGTTCTTCCGGGTGTTCACGGGAATGGCGATGAATTAGGGAACAAGGCCATCAGGCGCAGCATTATTCCTCTGTTCAGAAAAGAGTTTAAAGTAGAGAAGACTGTAAAAAACGCTACTTTATATATCAGTGGATTAGGTCAGTACGAAGCATCCATAAACGGCGAAAAAGTGGGTAAGAGCTTTCTTGCCCCGGGCTGGACAAAATATGATGAGATCGCCCTCTACAATACTTACGATGTCACCTCACAATTAAAACATGGCGAAAATGCGGTAGGTGTGATTGTTGGAAATGGTTTCTATAATATTAACCGCGAGCGATACCGAAAACTCGTTACAGTGTATGGCTATCCAACGATGATTGCCAAAATAAAGATTAGTTACGTCGATGGCACCTCTGCTACCACAGTTTCAGGATCGGACTGGAAATGCAACCCATCTCCTGTAATTTTTTCAAGTATTTACGGGGGTGAGGATTATGACGCAACACTGGAGCAGAAAGGATGGAATATGTCCGGTTTCGACGACTCTAAATGGAAAAATGTTCTGCTCGCAAACGTTCCCACAAAAAGATTAACAGCCGAAACTGACTATCCTGTAACAGTCCGGGAAATCATCCATGCAAAAAAAACAGAACAACCTGAACCGGGAGAATTTCTCTATGATTTTGGTCAGAATTGTTCCGGGATCATTGAAATAAAAGTTAGTGGGAAAAGAGGATCGGTGATAAGACTGATTCCTGCTGAGCTAATTACGAAAAGCAAAATAATAAATCAAGATGCTTCAGGCAAACCATTTTATTATACCTATACGCTAAAAGGGGACGGAATCGAGACTTGGCGGCCGCGATTTACTTATTATGGTTTCAGGTACCTGATGGTCGAAGGCGCTGCTCCTGAATCTGAAAAGATTGCCGGGAAGCCTCAGATCATCGGTCTTGAAATGCTTCACACCTGCAATTCGACCCCAAAAACAGGGGAATTCTCCTGTTCAAATAAACTCTTCAACCAGATTTATACGCTAATCGACTGGGCAATACGAAGTAATACGCAAAGCGTTGTTACCGATTGTCCGCATCGCGAAAAACTTGGCTGGCTTGAACAGACCTACCTGATGGGCGCTTCGATGTTTTACAACTACGATTTATATTCCCTCTACAGGAAGGCTATACGTGATATGATTTTGGCCCAGACCGCAGATGGTTTAGTACCCGATATCGCTCCGGAATTTGTCCCTTTTGAGCGTGGCTTTCGCGACTCACCGGAATGGGGAAGTGCGGGAGTAATTCTTCCGTGGATGGTCTGGCAGTGGTATGGCGACTTGTCTGTCGTTGAGGAGGCACTGCCTATGATGACAAAGTATGTCAAATATCTTCAGTCCAAATCTGATGGATATATTCTTTCCCACGGATTAGGCGATTGGTTCGATTATGGTCCAGGATCGCCGGGCGAGGCACAGCTAACACCTAAATCCCTCACTGCTACTGCAATCTGGTATTACGATATCACCTTACTCTCGAAAATGATGGAGCTGACCCACCATACGGAAGATGCTGAAAGAATGAAGGATTTGGCAACTCACGTAAAAACCGCCTTTAAAAACAAATTCTTCAATCCAATAACAAACGTATATTCAACCGGGAGTCAGACGTCGATGTCAATGCCATTAGTCGTCGGGTTGGTCGATGAAAAAGATAGAAATTCTGTACTTAAGAATCTCGTTGATTCAATAACTTCCTCGGGCAAGAAATTAACTGCAGGAGATATTGGATTTCACTTTCTTGTGAAGGCTCTCGAGGAGGGAGGGAAATCGCAATTGCTTTTCGATATGAATTTTCGAAATGATGTGCCGGGTTACGGTTTTCAATTGAAGAAAGGGGCAACAGCACTTACAGAATCATGGCCGGCTCTGGAGAACGTATCTAATAATCATTTAATGCTGGGTCATATTATGGAGTGGTTTTATACTGGTCTTGGAGGAATTAAGCAGGAAGACAACAGCACCGGATTTCAAAAAATCGTCATTCGTCCTGAAGTTGCTGGTGATATTACCTGGGTAAAGACAAGCTATAAATGTCCAAATGGAATGATCAGAAGTGAATGGAAAAGTGAAAATAACAGGGTAGAGATGAATGTGGAAATACCTGTTAATAGTACAGCCACAATTTTCTTCCCAACAAATCAGGAATCATCAGTAACAGAAAATGGAAAACCAATAAAAGTTTCAAAAACTGATGACGGAAGATATTATTACAAAACCGGATCAGGCAGGTATCTTTTTCAAATGGTACATTCATACAATTGATTACGAACCGGAAACAAAAGTTGACACCATTATAAAAACGCTATAAACCAAATTATCATGACTGAAAAACGCAGAGACTTTATTAAAAAAGGACTTATTGGCACAGGTGGCCTGGCAATTGGAGGAATGGGATTCAGTGCAAAATCCTATGGATCAATAATCGGAGCAAACGAACGAATTGCATTGGCTGTAATTGGCATCCACGGACAGGGAAAGACTCACATTGGAAACTGGTGCTCACTGAAAACTAACCGGAATGTTTTTCTAAAGACTATTTGCGATGTTGATGAAGAACTCTATGCCGAAAAAGTAGAAAATATCAATAAACTTACGGGGACTAAGCCTCACACTGAATGGGATATGCGTAAAGTTTTTGAGGATAAGGAAATTGACGCGGTTTCATTTGCAATTCCTAATCACTGGCATGCATTGGGTACTATCTGGGCAGCTCAGGCGGGTAAACACGTTTATGTTGAAAAACCGTCTTGTCACAATGTTTTTGAGGGAAGAAAAATGATTGAAGCTGCACGTAAGTATAATGTACGGATTCAGGTGGGATTTCAGAACCGATCGGTTGAAAATGTGATGCAGGCAATGAAATTCCTTCATGACGGAGGAATAGGTGAAGTCTATATGGCTAAGGGTCTCTGTTTTAAACCACGTGATTCGTTTGGTATCTCCCCTGACAGCCTTCCACCCGAAAAATTACATTACGATATGTGGCTCGGTCCGGCAACTTACAGAGCATATAATGAGAAAAAAGGGCACTACAACTGGCATTGGCATTGGGAGACAGGCAATGGAGACACCGGAAATCAAGGCCCTCATCAGTTTGATATCGCCCGCTGGGGGTTGGACAAGAATGAACATCCCGTTTCAATCTATTCTACAGGTGGAATTTATGGTATTACACCAAAGGAGTGTTCGCAGGAAACTCCCAACACACAAACTTCACTCTTTACATACGAAGATGGGAAGGTACTTGAATTTGAAACCAGAGGACGTTATACACATGGAGAATCAAGCCTGAATATCAAAATCGGAAACATGTTTTATGGGACTGAAGGGTATCTTGAACTCGATGGCAGCACCTGGAAGGCTTTCCGGAAAAGAGAAAAAGAACCGTTTGCGGGATCTGCCAACCAATCTGCACAGGCACCTAAAGATCCTGGCTATCTGACTCCTCCGGGTGGATCCGAGCATTATGCAAATTTTATAGATGCAATCAGATCAGGAAATAATAACGATCTGCATTGCGACATCAATGAAGGATTCTATTCTTCAGCGCTTCCAATACTCGCAAATATCTCCTACCGGCTAAAAAGAGAATTGAATTTTAAGGGGAAGTATGAGAAATTTGCCAATGATCCGGAGGCTGATATGATGCTGTCGCGCAATTATCGTAAGCCTTATGTTGTGCCCGAAGAGGTCTGAAATGAGAATATTTTTCACTATTAAAAAAATAACTTTTTCCGGATAATTCGAATCAAAAAATAATAATCCTATCTTTGACTACTGTTTGTGAAAAAATGTAGCCAATAAATGGTCAAGGAATACCAAATCAATTCTGACACTCAATTATGGAATGATTTTATTAAGGGTAATCAGGATGCATTCCAGGTTATTTATAGTAATCATGTCCATAGTTTATATAAGTTTGGATGTCATTTTACAAGTGATGAAGAACTTGTAAAGGACTGTATACATGATCTTTTCGTTGATCTTGCTAAATATAGATTCGGGCTTGGAACAACAAATAACATCAAACTATACCTGTTCAAATCATTAAAACGTAAGATAATTAAGTCCCTTGAAAGGAAGAGTAATTTTGAATCGTTCGATAAAGAGAATATTCCTTTCATTTATATCAACTCAGCCGAAGAGGAATTAGTTGAAGAAGAATCTGAAAAATCCAGATATATACAATTAAACAGTGCAATTGAAGCACTGAGCCCGCGTCAGAAGGAAGCGATTTACCTGAAAATTGTATCCGGACTGAGTTATGAGGAGTTAGCAAGGGTGATGCACGTTAATTACCAGTCGGCGCGCAACCTTGTTTTCAGAGGTCTCGAAAAATTAAGAGAAACTTTTCCGCGTACGACCGTATTATTTTTCTTATATCGTAATCGACACTGAATCAGGCTTCAAACTCCATAAAGTCACAGGGTGACTACCCATGTAACGTAAAGTTACCCGGTGACTCAAAAAAAAAACAAAATTTGCTGAGTACAAAATCAATCTTTCCCGCTTATTACATAAACTGATCCCGAATGCAGCCCAAAACTAACAAACCAACAACTGATTTTATACATAATCCCGACTTTGTTAATTGGGTTATAAGTCCATCTGAGGAGTCTGAAAAATACTGGCAGAGCTGGATAATTAATAATCCTTTGCGGAAATCAGAGTTGATGGAAGGCAGAACTCTCATTGAGGGTCTTGTAAGGAAGGAAAAAACTCTTTCTGAATCTGAAGTCCTATCTTTATGGAATAAAATTGAAGATACAAGATCCCATAAAAAATTAAGGTTCATAAAAATTAGGAGATGGTCGGCTGCTGCAAGTATTCTTATTCTTCTGGGTGTATCCGGATGGCTGGTACTTAAGTTAAACACCTCAAAACAAAAGATTATCAATTACCAGACATTAGCCTCTAATGTTCCGGCAAGTAACAATATCGAATTAGTTCTAGCTGATCATTCTCAAAAAACCTTCACAAACAAACAAGTAGAAATCAAATACGACCACTCTGGAAAGCTTGAGACAAAAGCAGGAGAAGAGACGCAGTCAGAGGATCTGCAACAGAGTACTGAGGGGCTTCAGATGAATCAGTTATTCGTGCCAAGAGGAAAACGATGTAATCTTGTGCTGGCAGATGGAACTAAATTATGGTTAAACTCGGGAACTAAAGCCATCTATCCTGTGGCATTTAGTGGAAAAACAAGGGAAATATATATTGAAGGTGAGTGCTATCTTGAGGTTGCTCATGATGCATTAAAACCATTTTATGTAGTAACCGATCAGGTTAAAGTCAAGGTCTTAGGTACAAAATTTGATATCTCAGCTTATAAGGATGATTGCATTGCGGCTGTTGTTCTTGTTGAAGGGAGTATTGAAGCAAATGACGGATCTGAGAATTTTCTATTGAAACCTAATGACCTTCTCTTTTACCAAAAACAGACTCATAAGGTTACAGTCGAAAAAACAAATGTGTTGCCATTTATTTCCTGGAAAGATGGCTGGATGCTTTGCGAAAAAGAACCAATCCATGTATTAACACGCAAAATTTCAAGATATTACGATTTAAAAATCAACTTTACGGATCCAAGGATAAATAACATGACCTTAACTGGTAAACTCGACCTAAAAAATAATTACGAAGATGTTTTTAAAATTATTTGTGCGACTGCACCTTTAAAATATGAAATAATTGGAGATTCCATATTCCTTACAGTGAAAGAAAAAAAATAGTATTAATCTTCTAAACCCGTATGCCAATGAAGTGACTAACCGGACAAAAAAAAGACAGGCCATATTGCAGTATAGCCTGTCGTAAGTTTCAACTCTAATCGAAAATTATTAAAGTAAATTAAAACCACACAAATCTATGCAAAAATTCGGTTTATTGGTTCCGTATATCCGGAACTTTAAAAAATTCTTGTTGATTATGAAATTATGTTCACTAATCCTACTTATTTCATTAACAACAGCCTCGGCTAAAACCAGCTATTCACAAACTACCAAATTCACGCTGGATCTTGAGCACGTCACTGTAAAGCAGCTTTTCGATAAAATCGAAAGCAGCAGTGAGTTTATCTTTGTTTATTATGATAACATTATCGACCTTAACAGGGAGGTAAGTGTTAATGCGAACAACGAAACGGTGGAAGAGATTCTGGACCAGGCTTTAAAAGCGACAGACAATACATACAAAGTATTTGAACGTCAGATTGTTATAACTAACAAAGAAAGTTCGCAGGCCGACATGGAAACTATGCTGGCTCAACAACCCCAAAGAAAACAGCTAAAAGGGAAGATCACAGATGAAAATGGAGTTGCGCTTCCTGGCGTTTCTGTGATTGTTAAGGGTACTACAACCGGAATATCGACTGACACTGATGGGAATTTCACCTTACAGGTTCCTACTGATGCCAAGTCTCTGATAATTTCCTTTATTGGAATGAAAACACAGGAAATTGCAATAAGTAATATGAGTAATATCCTTGTGAAAATGATGTCAGAAACTGTCGGCATCGATGAAGTTATCGCGATTGGATATTCCACAGCTTCACGCAAAAATGTAGCCAGTGCTATCGCCAAAATTACGGATAAGGAGATTATGGGACTTTCAACAACAGATGCACGTCAGGTTCTCCAAGGTAAAATGGCTGGTGTTCAGGTGATTGATAATGGTGGTGACCCTGGAGCAGGTGCCAAAATCATTATCCGTGGTGTAGGTTCCTTTACAAACCCTGACCCATTATATGTTATTGATGGAATGCAGGGTGGTGACATCAATTCTATCCCTGTGCAGGATATTGAGAACATCACTGTTTTGAAAGATGCCTCTTCAACGGCTATTTACGGATCTGCAGCTGCAAATGGTGTTGTTATTATTACTACCAAAAGGGGTAAAAAGGGAGCAATGCAGGTTCAATATGACGGATCTGTGGGAGTTGCTTCTGTAAGTAAACGTTATAGCATGCTGAATGCAAGTCAATATGTTGACTTGGTAGCAGATATTCAGGCAGCAGCAGGTTTACAGTTATCCGATAAGTTAAAAACTCCTGGTGTCCGTGTTGACCGAACAAACTGGCAGAATGAAGTTTTTAGAAATGCCACAGTTACAGATCATAATGTCCGTATTTTCGGTGGTGGTGAAAATTCATCCTATGCCTTTTCAGCCGGATATCAAAATCATGAGTCCACAGTAATTAATCGTAACTTCCAACGTGCCACTTTTGGATTTAAACTGGATCAGACACTTTTCAACAAACATTTGAGATTATCGGAAAATCTACGTGTCAAAAATGATGTCAATAAAGGTGTTCTGGCCAATTTTAACGATGCCCTTAGGATGCCTCCTTACCTTGCAATTCTTGATCCGAATAATCTGGGCGGTTATTCGCATGCCGATAAAGTTACTGACCTTCAGGATGCGAACAACCCTTTAAATTCAGTGCACAATTCAGATTATCAATCCAGGGGACTAAATTCAGACCTTGAAATTAATGCTGAAGTTGATTTACTTGCAGGATTGACATTTAAATCCCAGGCAAGATTCTCATCCGGTAATTATCACGACTACACATTTAACTATCCTTCAATTGGCGGTAATTTCGTTAAGAATACTGCGGATATGTCGGAGAATTACAACTATTATTACAGCATGATGCTGGAGAATTTCTTCAGCTATAACAAACACGTTGGCGACCATTTAATCAGTGCCACTCTGGGTAATACTTATTCTCCCTCGAATATGTACCGCTCAATTGCTGCAGCTGGTTCGAATTATACCAGTACCGCTATTCAGAATATTTCACTTGCAAACTCGAACTCAATTACCGGAGCATCTGTAAACAGTGGAAAATCAAGATTGTCTTATTTTAGCCGTGTTGGATATACCTACAAAGACCGTTACGTTCTGAATCTTACAGGACGCCGGGATGCTTCCAGTGTCTTTGGTGCAAATAACCGTTGGGGTACTTTTTACGGAGTTGGCGTAGGATGGACAATTACCCAGGAAGAATTTATGAAATCGGTATCTGAAATTTCAAATCTAAAGTTCAGGGGCAGTTACGGTAAAACAGGAAATGATAATATTGCTCCATTTCTTACCACCCAGAATCTTTGGTTAGGAAGTTCAAATAACATCGTGTACTCATTTGGTGATGGCACTCCTTATTCTAATGGTGCTACTGTTAATTCAATGGCAAACCCAAATCTGAAATGGGAAGAAACTACCCAGTATGATGCAGGTATTGATATTGGTTTCCTGAAAAACAAACTGAATTTCACCTTTGATTATTATCATCGGGATAATAAGGATTTGTTAATCAGCACTACCCTTCCTTTAACTACCGGTTTAGGGAATCCTGGTCAAAATGGTACATTAGTTGTCAATGCTGCCAGCATGAAAAATACAGGTTTTGAATCTTCAGTGTCTTATGGTGATGACAGTAAAGCATTTAAATGGGATATTTCAGCCAACTTAACCTATAGTCAAAATGATGTTACGGCTCTGGGTACCTTAGGAAATATACCGATTGCTTATGGCGATTACAATAGTACCGGCAATTCAACCCGTACGGATATCGGTCATCCGCTTGCTTCGTTTTACGGATATAAAGTTGATCACGTAGCCTCTACTCAGGCAGAGGTAAATGCCTTAAACGCTGCAACGAAAGCCAAAACGAGTGGTGCAAAAACAGAATATATCACCGGTTTGAAACCTGGAGATTTCATCTTCAAGGATGTGAATGGTGATGGATTCATCGATGATAAGGATCGTACCTTTATTGGTAACCCTTCCCCAAAATGGCAATATGGCGGCATCTTTAATGGCAGCTACAAGAATCTTGATTTTCAGTTGCAGTTTCAGGGAATTGCTGGTGTTGACGCTGTAAACGGCAATAAATACTGGTTCGAAGGGATGACAAAACCTTTCAATGAAACTACCGATGTATTAAGAAGGTGGAAAAAGGAAGGTGATGTAACCAATATGCCAGCCGCTGCCCAAAATTCGGGAACCAATATGGCATTCTCTTCATGGTACGTTGAAAATGGATCCTATTTTAGATTGAAAAATATCACTTTGGGTTATACGATGCCAAAAGGGATGATAAGTAGTTCAATTACCAAATTTAGGGTGTACCTGGCCATACAGAATCTAGTTACTTTGACCAAATATACAGGTTATGATCCTGAAATTTCGTCTGGTTCTCCAAATGACAATACCAATTTCATCTTCTCCCGTGGGATTGATCAGACTCAGCACCCAAATCCTACTACTTACAGAATTGGATTACAATTAAACTTTTAACAGACCACAACCATGAAAAGGATACTAATATATTCATTACTACTCACTTTACTGTTTGTAGCTTGCAATGAAAAAGTTTTGGATGTAAAAAACGAAAACGCCTATGTCGGTTCGACATTCTTTACGAATGCAACATCTATCACTGAGGGCTCAACCGCCATGTACACCCCGTTATTATATCAGGGAATGTACAGCCGTGAATTCTATTTTATCTTCGACCTGCTAGGCAACGATGCGGAAAAGAATTTCCCGCTTCAGGGAAGTTTGCTCCAGTTCCCTATCTATACCCATAATGCCAATAGTGGTGAATTAAATTATCTGTTTAACTCCTGCTATAAAATGGTTTTCAGGACCAATTTCGTTTTGGATGTTCTTCAGAACTGGAAATCCACTATTCAGTCAGATATCGATTTGAACAAGAGAATTACAGGTGAAGCTCAGTTTCTTCGCTCACTTGCCTATTTCTGGCTTGTAACCTGCTATGGCGATGTCCCGCTCAAAGAAAAATTGTCTGACCACTATGTCATTGAGTCTTCAAGGACACCGGCAGCTAAAATCTGGGCCTCTCTGGAAACCACTTTAAAAGCAGCAATAACCAATTTGCCATTGTCCTACTCTGATGCAGATTATGGTCGGGTGACACAGGGTGCAGCGGTTGCCTTACTTGGAAAAGTTTACCTCTACGAGAAAAAGTATGCCGAAGCTGCAAGCGAACTGGCATTACTTAGTGCAGCTCCTTACGATTATGCACTTACAGGTGATATCGATGACATGTTTATCAATGATAAGAAAACCAAAGAAACAGTCTTTGCAGTAATGAACGGTCCCTGGGAAGGCTGGGGCGTTGGAAATGCCTATTATATGTTTGGTGGACAGGAAACATGGGGCGGAAAATGTACCGTTTCAGACCGTGCTCAGGAATATGGCATGAACGACTGGTATAATGTCTTAGTTTCGAATGCATTGGTTAATTCATTTACATATCCTGACCAAACTGGCAGAAGTTATACGGACCCACGTGCTGCAAAAACTTTCTATTCAGCAGCCGGTGCTATGGGTGGTGACGCAACCTACTGCGATAATTGTCCGGGCGGAGTCATTCAATATGGCGATGCATTTAATAAAGGACAGTTGTCCTGGCGTAAATATGAATACTACGAAAATGTTAAGTCATATGGTGAGCCCGAAAGCCCTATCAACGGTCAGGTAATCCGCTTTGCAGATGTTCTTTTGATGCAGGCAGAGGCTTTGATTGAGAGCAATCAGGTATCAGCCGCCCTCCCATTAATAAATAAGGTTCGTGCACGTTCAGGCGCATTTACATATACTTCATTGGGTGATCAGACGAGTGCCCGGACTATTGTCAGAAGGGAACGCCAAATTGAGCTTGCTGGTGAACAGTCAAGATTCTTTGACCTTGTTCGCTGGGGAACACTTGTTACAACCATCAATGCAGAAAAACAAGCTGCACTGGGTATTCAGCCTGTGAAAGATTATCATGTACTGCTTCCAATTCCACAATCAGAAAGAGATGCAAATCCGGTTTTGAATGCTCAGGTTAAAAACAACTGGAACTAAACATTAATTTTTGAATCTGTTCTATTCGAATGATCTATAATAAAACGCCATCAAATTCTGATGGCGTTTTATTTGAAGCTGGCGGTTGGCGGCTAGCGGTTGGCAACCAGTATCTGGCGGCTGGCTACGAAACTTGCAGTTGGCAGCTGGTGGCTGGCAATGGGCTGTCAGGAGATAACATTATTTCACTAACCGGAAATAGAAAATATATAAGCTGACAGTATTCATACTAGCAGCCAGTTGCCAAAAGCCAGCTGCCAATTGCCAGCCGCTAACAGCCAGTCGCTAGCCGCTAAAAATCAAAATATTCCCATTCCCAAATCCAATAAAATAATTTAAATCAATGAAAACCCTACCAATCAACAGACGTTCATTTATAAAAACTGCCGGCACAGCATCTGCTCTTATAGGCATATCAGGTCAGCTGGCATTATCCTCATTTAAAAGTGCAGGAATTTCAAATGCGTTGCCGCGCTGGCGGGGTTTCAACCTGCTCGATTACTTTGGTCCTGACAAACCTAAGGGCAATTCTGCCTATGCAACAACTGAAACTGACTTTAAATGGATGGCCGACTGGGGATTTGATTTCGTGCGGATTCCAATGGCCTATCCGCGATACATTCAATTCGACAGGACTAAGGATATTACGCCCAAAGGGGTGTTAAACATTGACTGGAAGGTTGTCGATGAAATTGTACACCTTATTGAACTGGCAAACAAATATAAATTGCATGTTAGTCTTGATCTGCACAGGGCACCCGGATATTGCGTAAATGCAGGTTTTAATGAACCATATAACCTGTGGAAAGATGAAGAGGCTCAGGAAGCATTTAAATTTCATTGGGAAATGTGGGCAAAAAGACTGAAAGATTTTTCACGCGAAAGTGTAAGTTTCGATCTTGTTAATGAACCAAGTATGCGCGAAAATATGAACGACCAGTTTGGTTCGCGTGAAAGCGTACCGGGAGCAATATATCGAAAGGTAGTCAAAGAAACCGCTGAGGTAATCAGAAAGTATAATCCATCAAGAATTGTGGTTGCCGATGGCAATGACGTAGGATCATCTGTAATTCCCGAAATTACAGATCTGGATATTGCACAAAGTTGCAGAGGATATTTTCCGCATTACATCTCTCACTATCGGGCACCATGGGTTTATAAAAATCCGGATACGGCACCTATGCCTGCATGGCCGGGGACATTTGAAGATAAACATTTTGGCAGGGAATCACTCGAAACATTCTATGCTCCCTGGATTGACCTTGTTAAGAAAGGTGTAGGCGTTCATTGCGGCGAATGCGGATGCTGGCGCGAAACACCCCACGAAATATTTATCGCATGGTTTTCGGATGTGTTGGATATCCTCACTCAAAACAGTATCGGATATGCCCTCTGGAACTTCAGGGGCGATTTTGGAATTCTTGATTCGGGACGAAAAGATATCCAATACGAAGAGTGGCACGGCCATAAGCTCGATCGTAAAATGCTGACTATGCTGCAAAAATACTAGAAGTGGCTATGTGGTTGAATATTTTTTGCCACCAATGCACAAAGGTTTCACAAAGTCTGACTTTAAACGTTCAAAGGTGCAGAACACCGTTTATATTTGTAGAATAGGGATTAAAATGTATCCGAATCAGGTACAGCGTACCGCAACATATTCTTTAATAAAAGGTTTCAGGAAAAATAATATTAAGAGGCTGTATCAAAAGGAAATAATTTAAACACTATGGCCGTAAAATGAAAACAAAAAAAAACGCATATAATTGATTATCTATATTTTAACTCTGCGTAACTTTGAGCTGTTTCTCCGCGTTACTCTCTTATATAACTCTTTTTAATTGCTTGATATTGCTTGAAAAAGTTCTGCCTCATAATTTTAAATGAAAATATCTGACTTTTAACGTTCAAAGGTGCAGAGCACC
>CAINLJ010000118.1 GCA_903850335.1 uncultured Bacteroidia bacterium
AGTGAAGTACTTAGTTGGAGGTTTGTTGGTTAATATCTCTCTCTCTGACTTCACGTGCAGAACAACAGACAAAATATTATTAATTCATCAGGATCATGAATAAAACAATCCTACTATTTTTCCTTGTTTTCTTGACGGAAACAGTTCTTGCAACTGTTCAGCGCAAAGACTCAGTAATTTACAATGGGTATTCATATCATGTTGATTATGATCTAATGTATGACTATTTTGCAATAAATCCCCAAAAGCAACCAAATTTAGAATGCTCTTCGACTGCTTTGTCAAGGGGTTATATTGCGACCTTTAAAATTATTAAGAATGAAATCCTTTTAAAAAATATTACGATATTAGTTAAGAAACAAGGCTATGAAGATTGCACGGAAACGACTTGGAAAAGTATTATTAATGAAGTTTTTCCTGGTCAAGAGAAAGTCAAAGTAATATGGTATACTGGTCTTCTTGTCTTACCTTATCATTTCATTAGTCGTACAGATGCTATGTATAGCTCAATTTATGAACGATATACCATATTCGAAATAGAAAAAGGAGACATAATAAGAGAAAGAGCTTTAAATACTGAGCAATTTGCAATCTTTAAAGAAAAACTATACCAGTGTTTCAAGGAGACTGAAGAATATAGTAAATTGGTCAAAGAATTAAGCAATAAATGGAATCCCCGTCTACTGGATTCTTGGTTAAAAGAATACGCGGTTGGATATATGAAAAAGATAATAGAATAAATAAAATCACTAAAAATGAATCTGCAACTTCGTTTAAAAATAAACGGATTTTTCCACCACCCTATTTCCACCCAAAAAGTCGATTTTCCCCCAAAAACTGGCGTAACCCTGGCATGAAATAAAAAACACCTGCAGATTCGCTGTAAGTGTTTGATTTTCGGGGTGGGCCCACAATGGCTTGATCCTGGGACCCTTTGATTATGACTGGGAGTTCTAAACCATTTTGAGTTTCCACTGGTCAACTCTGGTTTTAGGAAAAGCTGACGGATTTTATTACTAAATGGTCAGATATTTCCGAGTAAAATTCAATTAAGAATTTGGTTTATTTATTCCCAAATTTTCGCGAACATACATTTCTGGTCTCACAATAATTTTGATTATAAATTTGGCTAAACTTATTTATTGAGCTGATAAAGATTAATTTTTTTACACCTGTCTCATTCATTGCTCTCACAATGTTTATTGCCATTGACTACAGATCCCCTGCAAGATTCGCATAAACAATATCCTGCCCTTTTATTGCTTCTGATTTCATCTACCCCAATGAGTTCAATATCTGCCATAATGTTATGCATCGCACAGAAATTGAGCATCTCCTGAGTTTCTGCGATACCTCCGATATTGGACCCTGAAAAGCTGCGGCGACCCATGACTATACTAAACGACAATATTTCAAGTGGTTCGGGTGGTAATCCTACCAAAACTACACTACCATCGTGTCTCAATAGATTTAGGTAAGCATTAACATCGTGTTTTGCTGATACTGTATCAATGATTAAATGGATTTTGCCGGAATATTTCTTCATTTGTTCTGTGTCTGAAGATAATACTGCCATATCAGCTCCAAGGCGTTTGGCATCTTCAACTTTAGAGGGAGATGTAGTAAATACAACCACATGGGCGCCCATCGCTTTAGCTATTTTAATAGCCAGATGGCCTAACCCACCAATGCCTGAGACACCGACAATCTTACCCGGACCTGCTTGCCAGTGTTTCAAAGGTGAATAGACGGTAATACCTGCACAAAGTAAGGGTGCAGCCGATGCCAGATCAAGTGTTTCCGGAACGTGCAGCACATATTTTTCGTTGCAAACATAGGTTTCAGAAAAACCTCCAAAAGTTGCACCGCCTAAATATTTGTCCGGACTATTGAATGAAAAGGTCACTCCTTCATCACAAAAATGTTCCAAATCATCCTGACAGCTTTCACATTTGCCACATGAATCAACTATACAACCAATAGCAGCAAGATCACCAATTTTAAAATTGCTGACATGTTCACCTACCCTGATCACTTTACCCACAATCTCATGACCAGGTACAATCGGAAACATTATTCCTCCAAAATCATTTTTAATCTGGTGCAAGTCTGAGTGACAAATTCCACAGAAAAGAATTTCCATCTCAATATCGTGTGATTGAAGACCTCTGCGTTTGATGTTCATAGTGTGTAACGGTACATTCAAAGCTTCTGTACCAAATGCTTTTACAACCTTTGCTTCCATATTCTTCTATTATTGATTTAATTGATTTGTGTTGAGATAAACTTATTTTGTCTGAGACACAGGATAACGATCCCCGACTATCTTGATTTTCGAAATTACAGCATTAAAAACCGACAATTCCTCCGAAGTAAATTCAAAATCCGCTGACCAGAGATTTTCTTGTAAGTGTGCCAATTTGGTGGTGCCTGGTATTGGAACAATCCATGGTTTCTGGGCAAGTAACCATGCCAAAGCAACCTGTGCAGCAGTCAATCCTCTTTGATTCCCAAACTTTGTAAGCTCATCAATCATTACCCAGTTTGCTTTAACTGCATCCGGTTGATACCTCGGAAGATTCGGTCTGTTATCATTCGCTGGATCATATTTCGTCCGCTCATTTATATAACCAGTAAGGTATGCCCGGCACAGCGGGCTATATGGGACAAAACCAATACCCAATTCTTCACAAACCTTCAATACTTCATTTTCCGGCTCCCTGGTCATTAATGAATATTCGGTTTGTAATGCCGTTACAGGTTGGATGGAATGTGCTTTGCGTATGGATTCAGCACCTGCTTCACTCAATCCAAAATGCTTCACTTTTCCCTCTTTTATCAACTCTTTAACAGTTCCTGCCACATCTTCCATCGGTACACCTGGGTCTACACGATGTTGATAGAGTAAATCAATTACATCTGTTTTTAAACTTTTTAAGGAATGCTCAACTACACTTCTGATATGCTCTGGCTTGCTGTTAAACCCGCCGGTCATCTTGCCATTTTCGATCTTGAATCCAAATTTGCTACACAGGATTATGTCTTTTCTAAATGGCTTTATTGCCTCACCAACCAGTTCTTCATTTACAAAAGGCCCATAGGCTTCAGCAGTATCAAATAAGGTCACACCCATTTCATAGGCTCTTCTGATTAAGCCGATCATCTCTTTTCTGTCAGGAATGAAAGTCCGGTTCCACGACATGCCCATGCAGCCAAGTCCAAGTACAGAAACTTCAATGCTGTTTTTCCCCGTTCCAAGCGTTCTATATTTGGTGAAATATTGACCGGATTTTTTTGCTGAAGCTTTTGTCCCTCCTGCACTTATTGAACTGAAAGCAGGGGCTGCTATAAATGCCCCACCAATGGTTACGCCTGTTTTAAGGAAGCTCCGGCGGTCAGACTGCCTGATATTTGCACCTTCCATATTTGTCTGTGAACTATGTTGTTTCATTTTTTTCAACTTTTCTTTCAGGGTAAATTTCTAAGCCATTTTACAAATCTATGTTGGATTAGCCCGGTAAAACTTCATTCAAACAAGAGATAGCGTTCAGGGTTCGTGGATACCCGACATACGGCAATAGCTGTGTTATCAGGTTTATTATGGCCTGCCTGTCGTTTCCGACCTTTGCATTTCCAATAATATGTCCCTTTATCTGAGATTCCGTTCCTCCCAATGCTATTAGAAACGAAAGTGTAACCAATTCCCTCGTCTTTACATCCAGTCCATTTCTCGTAATATAATCTCCAAAACAATTGGCTGATAAATAATGTTGGATATGCAACAAATCCTTCGGTGAATTTTTGTACAGATTTTCAATCATGTCACCAAATATCTCTTTTTGTTTAGCCAGACCATTCTCCAGCCTTGTTGCAGAATCCGTGGTCGACTGTCCTTCCAAGGGAAGTTTGACCCCTCTTTCCATCAGAATTTCATTCATTACATAAATGAAATCCAATACTTTGGAGATGCCCACGTAAGGCACTGCCTGATAAACAACTTCCTTTACCTCAATAGGAGTAACCCCAACATTAAGGGCTGCGTTAGCCATCATTTTAAATTCAGTCAGAGCCTGGCTGCCGATGGTAGATGCCATAATCATCATTACACGGGTTTTGGTATCCATGTTATCGTGACTGATTACCTCATTAAATGCAAAATTATCGAACACTTCGATTAATTCCGGATCTGTTGCTCCAGCCCTGGACTGATAATCAGGCCAGAGTTCTTCGTGATTTTTGTGGGCTGTATCACTTATGCTCATGATCTGCAATTATCGGTTGATCATCTTAGCACTTCCACCCGAATAGCGGTCCCCCAGCACTGCGATGCTTGAGGAAGCGATGTTAATTTCCTGAAGTTCGTCAGCTGTGAATTCTATTGCAGAGGCTCCAAGGTTCTCATGTAAACGGTGCGATTTTGTAGTTCCTGGAATTGGGACAAACCAAGGCTTTTGAGCTAGTACCCATGCCAATGCAATTTGTGCCTGGGTAGCATTTTTACGTTGTGCAAATGCCGTTACCAAATCGACAAAAGCCATGTTGGCTTTCAGGTTCTCAGGGGATAAACGGGGAACAGTACTGCGGAAGTCCTTGCTGTCAAAAGTGGTGTTCTGGTCCATTTTGCCGGTCAGGAATCCCTTGCCCAGCGGGCTAAATGGCACAAACCCAATTCCAAGTTCCTCGAGTGTCGGAATTATTTCATCTTCAGGCTCCCTCCACCACAAGGAATATTCGCTCTGAAGTGCAGTAACCGGCTGTACTTGATGGGCACGCCGGATGACTTGCACACCTGCTTCTGAGAGCCCAAAATGCCTTACTTTCCCTTCCTGAATTAGGTCTTTGACTGCTCCGGCAACCTCCTCGATAGGAACGTTCGGGTCAACCCGGTGCTGATAGAACAGGTCAATTGCCTCAATCCTGAGCCGCTTTAAAGATTCCTCTGCTACTTTCCTGATATTTTCCGGCCTGCTATTGAGCCCGGTATTTACACCATCCTGAAAATTAAAACCAAATTTTGTGGCGATGGACACTTTGCCTTTGAATGGTTCAAGTGCTTTACCTACAAGTTCTTCATTGATGTATGGACCATAGACTTCTGCCGTATCAAAAAAGGTAACTCCGCTTTCAACAGCCGACCGAATAAGGGAGATCATCTCCTTTTCATCGGAGATAGTTCCATAGCCAAAGCTCATTCCCATACAGCCAAGCCCTATTGCAGAGACTTCAAGCCCGCTGTTTCCCAATTTTCTTTTTTCCATTATAATAAGTTATTGATTGTTGAAATTTTCACTTTACAAAATTGACCTCAATAATTGGATCGCCTTGTATACGAATTACTGATTGTTGTACCAAGATTACTGATATTGATTCTTCGATTTGATATTTAACGAAAAAGCAACTTACCTTTACGTTAAATCTTATAACGAATATCATGGAAGAAATATTAAAACTGGACAATATATCTCAATACAACACACATAGAGGGGTGGAAACATTACATCCCTTGGTAAGTGTTGTTGATATGTCGAAGGCAACACCTACGCAAAGTGCCCGGATACATTTTGGCTTCTACTGTGTCTTTTTAAAAGAAGTGCAGTGCGGTGATCTGAAATATGGATGTAATTATTACGATTACCAGGAGGGGACACTTGTATTTGTTGCTCCGGGGCAGACTGTTGGAATAACAAGTAAAGAGATTGTTCAACCCAAAGGCTGGGCTTTACTCTTTCATCCCGATTTAATCCGTGGCACATCTTTAGGTCACAACATCAAAGATTATTCATTTTTTTCATATGAAGTTTATGAAGCACTGCACTTATCGGAGAAGGAGAAACAAATTGTAATTGATTGCCTGAACAAGATTGATTATGAACTTGGACAGTCTATTGACAAGCATAGTAAAACGCTAATTGCAAATAATATAGAATTGCTTCTCAATTATTGTAAGCGTTTTTACGACCGACAGTTTATTACCCGGAGCCATGTTAATATGGACATTCTGGTGAAGTTTGAACGAATACTGGATGATTATTTTCAGTCAGAGAAACCCCAAATATTTGGTTTACCAACAGTAAAATATTGCGCTGACAATATTCACTTATCGCCAAACTATCTGGGTGATTTGATTAAAAAGGAGACGGGGAAATCAGCTCAGGAGCATATTCAACTCAAACTTATGAATATTGCAAAAGAGAAAATATTCGATACAAGTAAATCGTTCAGCGAAATAGCCTATGAATTAGGATTTAAGCATCCCCAGCATTTTAGCAGGATGTTCAAAAAAAGTGTTGGTTTCTCGCCCAATGAATACAGGTTGCAGAATTAGAATCAGGTATCATAAAATGTAATGGTTACTAAATAATCTGACATTTAGGGATTCTCAATTCGTTTAGAAATAAGCGAAGTTTAGTGCAAAGAAACTCATCACAAAACCTCAAGAATTCGTCAAATCCTGGCGTCTTTCTCGCGTAAAAAAGAAAACACCTACAAGTAAACCTTGTAAGTGTTTGATTCAGTGGGTGGGCCCACCAGGACCACATATAAACTCTATTCACATGATTACCAATACTTATATTTTTAGGAAAACAAAAATAAAGGCAAAAATCAACATAAAATGTTTTACACTTTTTTCAAGCTCGATTTGAAGCAAAATCAATTTCATTCTTATTAAACACATCCTCCGAGACTTTGTATCCGAAATTAAAAACTTTTCTCGGAAGTTCATTAATTAATGATCTTGCACAGCACAAAGCTTTCCCGACAAAGCGCCACCCAACCTATACCTTGATCAGCATGTTGCCATCTGTATTTAAATCTCATAATCCCGTTGGAGATTGCTGCATAGATTATTAACTTTGTACAAAATACATTAAGTTATGACAACGGTAATTATCAACGATCGCACAGCCAAAGGGAAAAGCCTTCTCCAGTTTTTGAAGAAATTTGAAGGTGAGAACTTTATTTATATTGCTCACGAGCCAAATGATGAGACCAAAGTAGCAATTGAGGATGCACGTCAGGGAAGAGTTACATCACATACAAATTCAAAAGAGCTATTTGCTTCATTAAAAAGAAGGGCTGATGTATGAAATAAAAACCACCAATCGCTTCGATAAAGATGCGATAAGGTGTATCAATC
>CAINLJ010000119.1 GCA_903850335.1 uncultured Bacteroidia bacterium
CACTGATATTGCGGTACTCTTTACCTCCTAACAACGCATATTCATCATTCCTACAAATCTTGCGGTACTCTGTACCTTATTAATATTTAATCATGTTCCAATGTTATCTGTTTTGAGGTTGGAGTTTCACAACTCCCGATTACTCTGCGGTAAAATTATTTAGTATTGAGACAACCTCTTTTATTTATGCGATGAACTATTTTGCAGGTGTATTCTTCAGGATTTCAAGCAGAAAATCCCAGAATTTTGCCACAGAGGGAATGTTCACACGTTCATCGGGTGAATGCGGTGAACGCATTGTTGGCCCAAATGAGATCATATCCCAGTTTGGATAAACAGCACCTAAAATTCCACATTCCAGACCCGCGTGAATTCCAAGAACTTCAGGAATTCTGCCGAACCTTGCATTGTAGATTTCCTTCATTTTTGAAAGAATTTCCGAATTCATATTTGGTTTCCATCCCGGATAATTTCCATCGAAAGCAACCATTGCTCCTCCCAGTGAAAAGACACTGTCAACCATCTCCACGAGGTCATCCTTAGCAGAATCAACAGAGCTTCGCAGGAGGCACTTGACAAATATTACCCCTTTTCTGGATTTTATGGTTGAAAGATTTGTAGAGGTCTCAACCATGCCAACCATTCCGTCACTCATGCGGATAACCCCATTGGGGCAGGCATATGCCGAATCAATCAGATCGTCCTGTACACGTTCCTCGATCATTGAGGCCGGCATATCTGCATCCTCGACAGTAAAGCTAAGCGTTGGTTCAACGGCACCTAACTCATATTTGTAAATAGCTTCATATTTTGTAACTGCACTCTTAAGCTGGTTTATGTTTTCGTTTGGAGCCAGAACCACTGCATAGGCTTCGCGGGGAATTGCATTTCGCATTCCTCCTCCATTAATTTCAGCAAGACGGACATCAAATTCACGGGTAACATACTTGAGGAACCGAATAATTAGCTTATTTGCGTTTCCTCTGCCAAGGTTGATTTCAAGACCGGAGTGCCCCCCCTTCAAACCCGAAATAACCAGTTTAAACGGCGAAACCCCTTCGGGAACAATGACCTCATCATACTCAAATTCAATATCTGCATTCACTCCACCCGCACATCCAACGTAAAGCTCACCCTCTTCTTCTGAATCCATATTCAGTAGTATATCACCATTCAACCACCCGGGCTGCAAACCCATTGCTCCTGTCATACCCGTCTCTTCATCGCAGGTAAACAAAGCTTCCAATGGTCCGTGAACAATATCCTTTGAGGCGAGCACTGCCATTGCACAGGCTACTCCCAAACCATTATCGGCACCTAATGTCGTACCTCTTGCCCGAACCCAGTCTCCATCTATCCAGGCATCGATAGGATCATTTTCGAAATCGTGAGTTGTTCCGTTATTCTTTTGCGGAACCATATCCAGATGACCCTGAAAGATTATTCCTTTTCTGTTCTCCATACCCGGAGTTGCAGGTTTGCGAATCAGGACATTACCAATTGAATCCTTTTCAGTGACAAGTCCAAGACTTTTCCCAAAATCCACCATAAATGCCTGAATTTTTTCTTCCTTTTTTGATGGCCTTGGTACCTGGGTCAGTTTATAAAAATTTTCCCATACCTCTTTTGGTTCCAGATTTATTATTTCTTTGCTCATAACAACATGAATTATTATTTATACAGAAGGTTTTATTTTTTCAATATTAGGAAGTTCCAATCCATACCCTTTTCTGCGGTCTTCACCCTTTAATAAAAACGAAAATGCAATAGCAAGGATTCCAAAACAGGCAAATATCAACATTGGAATTGTATAATTATACAGAGTTATTATCTGATCTTTACCATCAACTACTTTATGTATTGTACCAACAATACAATATTTATCGAGTACAACGCCAATAAGTAAAGGGACTCCCATCAAACCCCAGTTTTGAACCCAGAAAGTCAAAGCATAAGCAGTACCTAATTTACTTTCAGGAATAATCTTTGCGATGGAGGGCCACATAGCTGAAGGAACCATTGAAAAGGCAATTCCTAAAACCATCACCAGTCCGATAGCTATTGGGAAGCTGTTTAATGAAGGAACGGAGAAAAGCAGGTGAACGCAAACCAATAGTATTGAGCCGATGACCATAATGGTAGCTCCTCTCCCTTTTTTGTCGAACATACTGCCGAAGACAGGTGTAAGAAGCAAAGCGCTGAAAGGCAATAAAGCAGGAATATAACCGGCAAAAGAGTCACTTATTCCAAATTTCTGGACAATCATGTTTGTTGCATATTTTATGAAAGGAAACACTGCTGAATAAAACAAGACGCAAAGGGTTGTTATATACCAGAATGCCCTGTTCTTTCCTATTTCAATGATATCAGCAAATTTAAATTCTTCTTCATCCGGCAATCCGGATTCGGCATCCTCCTTATCCAGTTGCCGATCCATAAAAGTGAAGAGAATAAATACGAGCATCCCGATACCAAGTAAGAACAGAGATACAATTACAGGCATACTAATATTACCCGTAAGTTTAATCAATGGTATTGGGGTAAACATAGCTAAAGCAGTACCAATACGGCCAGTTGAGGTGTTTAAGCCAATCGCAAGGGCCATTTCCTTGCCACGGAACCATCTTACCACGGCTTTATTCGCAGCAATCCCAAACATTTCGCATCCTACGCCGAAAATAGCAAATCCAAAACCCGCTACAACGGCAGATTTTGTTGTTGGAGCAAATATTTGCCAGGAACCGATTGTCAGCTCGAACATTCCATGAAAATGACCCGAAATTGCAAGATATTTAATAAACCCACCTATCAGCATGATCGCAATTGCCAAAATCCCTGTAAACCTGACACCAAGCTTATCCAGGATCATGCCACTAAAAACAAGCATGAGCAGAAAGACATTAAACCAGCCGTAACCACTTGTGAATAAGCCGTAGTCAGAAGCCGTCCAGGATAAACCCGCCTGTAACCTTTCTTGTAAGGGAGCCATTGCATCGGTAAGGTAATACATACACATCATAGTAAATGAAACTAGTCCAAGCATTAACCAACGTGCAGATTTCGAGTCCCGAAGGGATTTTTTTAGTTCTTGCATATCAAATTTATCAAAGTGTTTAAATAGCTAAAATATTTAAGATTTATATAGGATTAGAAATGTTTTTTAGCGACGCAATATAGCTAAAAAGAGCAGATATTAATGTGTTGTATGGCCAGGAGTAGTTTATAGAATAAAGAAGCCTTTAAAAGACGTTATGGTATTAGTGTAAAAGTGAAATTTTGATTTATAACCTGCCTTTCAGTTCCCAATACGCCTGATTGCTCCGGTAACAGGATGAAATTCAATAGAATATTCTCCATTTATTAATCCATCAGGGAATGGAACAACAATACCGAACTGAGCCATTGCAAAGCGCGCCTGGGCAAGAACATCACCACCGTTTAACAATCTTGCGACAACAGTTCCCGGACTCCTGTAAACCAAACCATTAACCGACATTTCGCCTGCCGAAGGTGTAGCCTTCTGATCACTGTTTCGTGACAGGTCAGTGTTGGGTTCAAGTTCAAGCAAAATTGGCTTTCCCGAAACATTACTCTCCGGCAGGACACCCGAAACTGGTGAAAACCGAAATGCCACGAGTGGCTTATTTGCTTTCGCATCGGGAACTATCTCAAAAACATATTTATGGCTTGCCTTAAATGATTTACCAATAAAAAGACCTTCGTAATCACCTATGATCTTGTTGAGCTGATCCACAACTACCTGATAAGCCTGTCCGTCCGGAGGAAGCTTGTCATATTTTGCAGCCAGAAGTAAGGCTTTGCGTTTACGTAGTTTTAGAATATCCTGAGCGGCTTCGGCGACTTTTTCTTCGAGGGATTTTACCTTATCACCTGCACGTCTAAGGGAATCTTTCCCCTCCAGAAAAGAATGCATCGACATTTCAGACCAAATATCATGTGGAAGATCAACAGATTGGGTAAAATCAGTTGTAAATATTTTACTCACATCTGACTTTACACTACTATTTATTCCCACAAGAACTCCCTCGTCGGACAAACTAAGCAAAGAGGCTATGGCACCATTGGCTTTGTGTACTTCGGCAGGATCGGGAGCACCGAAAGTTTCCATTCTTAAATCTGTAATTTTCCAGGTCTCACCATCAGAGGAGGCAGCATTTTTTACACCGATATATTTTGACGCATATTCGTAATATGGACCATGAAAGAATTTTTCCTGTGTTACCTCGGCATAAATCCGGATACCTGTCCGGGGTAATGTATAGATTACACCACCCTGAAATACTCCCATTTCAGCAGCACCTTTCTTCTTATCGTCTTTCGGTGAAGCAGAAATACTAATTGCAATAAACAGTGTTGTAAACAGGAGGATTGTGAATTGTTTCATTGTTATTATTTTAAGTTAATCTATCCGTTGCTTTTTGAATTATCAAAAGTGATTCTTTTTTTCGGCTTTCCCAAAACCGGAATTACTTTTTAAAGATGAAAAAGCATTTCCTAAATTAAGGGCTATATCACTTGCTAATAAAGCCTCTTCAGAAGAACTGCCCAAAGACAAGTCGCCGGCCAGGCCATGCAGATAAACGCCGAGGATTGCGGCTTCATGAGAAGTGTACCCCTGCGCAAGTAAGCCGGTCAGGATTCCCGTTAAGACATCCCCGCTTCCGGCTGTCGCCATACCCGGGTTACCTGTTGTATTAAACCAGCAAGACCCGTCTGGAGAAATGGTTGCTGTATACCTTCCCTTCAGCACCATAAATACGTTGTATGATTTACAGAAATCTCTTGCAAGCATCAGCCTTTCATATTCAGAGCCTGCCTTGCTTGTCAGTCGTTCAAACTCAACAGGATGTGGTGTTAAGACTGAACCCGCGGGAAGCAGATCAAGAAACTTACGATTTTCTGAAAGAATATTAAGTGCATCGGCATCAATCACAAGTGGCAGATTAGAAATTTCTAGTAAGTTTCGAAATGCTTTCACTGTTATGGGTAGTTTGCCTATTCCCGGGCCTATCCCAATAGCTCTGTAGGATGCAGAAAGAGAGATTCCGGAAATTGCATTTTCTGATTCATCCATAGTAACCATTGCCTCTGGAAGTGCTATCTGCATGATTTGATTGCCCGATTTAGGCAGGTGAACTGTTAACAATCCTGCACCTGATCTTAGGCAACCCATTGCAGCCAGGACTGCAGCTCCCATTTTCCCGTAACTTCCTGCTATCAGAAGGGCATGGCCAAAAGTTCCCTTATGCGAAAACCTGTTCCTGGGTTTTAGAATCCGGGCCATCGTTTGAATGTCGGAATAAAAATAGGAAGTCACTGCCTTTTGGATAACAGCTTCGTGCAATCCGATAGGAAGTATCTCCCACTGACCCGTGAAAAGCTCGTTTTCCCTGAAAAAAAAACTCAGCTTAGGAAATTCAAATGTTAATGTATGGGTAGCCCGTATGATGTTTCGCAGATCGTTATCACAGTTATCCTCTCCCATCAGTCCTGAAGGAATATCAATCGAAAGAATTGGAATACCCGAATTATTAATGTGATGAACCAGGCGGGCAGGGAACCCGGATAACTTTCGTGACAGCCCGGCACCGAACAATCCATCTATAATATAATCAAACTCTATTAAATCAGGGAGTTCAGCATCCTCAGCCCAGCTTAATGAGGTAAAGTTTGCAATTTCATTTAACCTTGTCAGATTGATCCGGAAACAGTCAGAGAAACGTTCCGGTGTATCAGGAATAAAAACATTAATATTGAAATTCATCCAGGTAAGGATACGTCCAATAGCCAGCGCATCACCTCCATTGTTTCCCGGTCCGGCAAAAACTGCGATCCTTTGGTTATAATCTATATTACCGGCTATCCAGTCTGCCACCTGCATAGAGGCCCTCTCCATCAGATCAATCGCCGTTATCGGCTCATTCTCTATTGTATATCTGTCGAGTTCAGCTACTTGAGCTGTTGTAAAAATTTTCATTCCTGTTCGTTATCCGTTAATCAAAGCTACAAAGAATTAGACGTGTAACAAACCAGAGATAGATATTCATATAAAAATGATCCGCCTGGCCTGTAACATGACATTTAGCATGTTTTGGTGACCAAAAAAGTTCACTATATTTGCCCGAATTAGACAATTTAACCCCTTAATACTATAATTTTATGCTTAAAGGACATCCCAAAGGGCTATTGGTAGCTTTTTTTGCAAACATGGGTGAGCGGTTTGGATTTTATACCATGATGGCAATTCTTGTTTTGTTTCTCCAGGTAAAGTTCGGACTAACTGAACAGGAGGCTGGTGGTTACTATAGTTGGTTCTATTTTGGAATTTATGCGCTGGCACTTGCCGGAGGTCTGCTTGCCGATGCCACGAAAAAATATAAGCTGGTGATATTTGCTGGAATCTTTATTATGTTCCTGGGTTACGTACTGATGGCAATTCCAGGTGTATCACTGACACTTACACTTGCCAGCCTCTTTGTAATTGCTTTTGGAAACGGACTTTTTAAAGGAAACCTTCAGGCAGTGGTCGGTCAGCTTTATGATAATCCTAAATATGAAAAGCTGAGGGACTCAGCATTCATGGTTTTTTATATGGGGATAAATATGGGAGCCTTTTTTGCGCCTTTTGCGGCAACAGGAGTGAGAAATTGGTTTCTTAAGACAAATGGGTTTTTACATGACGGCAGTCTTCCGACCCTCTGCCATCAGTATATAAACGGAACGATCACTGATTTGGCAAAATTTCAGGAACTGGCAAATAAAGTCAGTCTTACAGGACCTGTTACTGATCTTTCGAAATTTGCTAATAACTATATTCACGTATTTTCAATTGGTTATAACTATGCATTTGGGATCGCAGCGGGTGCAATGCTTTTGTCAATGCTTATTTATGTAATGTTCAATAAACACCTGCCAAATAAGGAGAAGGTAGCAACAGAAAATAAGCCTCAGGTTGAGAAGAAACCGTGGGCACTTGCTGTCGCCTTAATGGTCGGGACTATCGTCTATTCAATTATAAATTTTGGTTTTGGCGTTCAGGATATCGCCCTGGCTGTGGGACTATTCGGCACCTTCGTAGCATGGATAATAACCATATCGAACAAGGATGAAAAGCCCCGGATTATTGCTCTGATTCTAGTATTTATTGTTGTCATATTCTTCTGGATGTCGTTCCATCAGAATGGATTAACCTTAACTTTCTTTGCGCGTGATTATATCGCTAAGGAGGTGAGTGCTTTTACCTATTTATTTTTTGATATGTGGTCATTACTGGCTGTAATAGCCACAATAGCTGGAATATTCGTTAGTATAGGAAAAGGGAAATCAATTTTAACCCGTTTGACTGGGGTCACACTTACAGTTGCGGGCGGAGTAATTTCCTGGTATTATATGAGTCATAACAGTACAAGTAATGCCATTACACCTGAGGTTTTCCAGTCTTTTAATCCAATGTTTATTGTGGCTTTAACTGGTCTTGTTATGGGCATTTTTGCCATGCTAAATAAAGTCGGCAAGGAACCCTCGACACCGAAGAAGATTGGATTTGGAATGATTATTGCAGCGCTGGGATTCTTATTGGTACTGATTGCCTCTTTAAATGTAATCTCCCCTCACGAATTAAACGGCGCCCCCGTTCCCAACTCCTCGCGAGTCTCTCCATACTGGCTTATAAACAGTTATCTAATCCTTACAGTAGCCGAACTTTTCCTTAGTCCGATGGGATTATCCTTTGTTTCAAAAGTCGCACCGGCACGATTCCAGGGATTGATGCAGGGAGGATGGCTATTAGCTGCTGCAGTTGGAAACAAACTTCTCTTTGTAGGTAGCTATTTCTGGGGAAGGATTGAGCTATGGCAACTCTGGGCAATATTTATTGTCTGTTGCGCTCTTTCGGCTACATTTATGTTCTCGATGATTAAACGCCTTGAAAAGGTTACCGGATAATAATCAAATATTTCCGGAGGGCGCGTATGGAAAGTACTAAATAAAATCAGCCCTGACAAGGATTAAAACTTTGTCAGGGCTTCTCTTATTCAATCACTTCCGCTTTATATCCCGCAGTTTTTAAGGTTTCAATTACCGCTTCCGGTTCAAGATCATTGGTCTCAACTGTTAATATTTTCATTGGGGTTGTCGTGTCAACGCTCCATTTATCGATCCCACTGAGCTGATTCAGATGTGGTGTAACAGTTGAAATGCAACCACCACAATTTACGTTTGTTTTAAATTTTAATGTTTTCATTTTCAAATCTATTAATGGTTAACAGTCATTTTTTTAAATTTTAGTCTCAGGCTGTTACTGACAACTGAAACTGAACTCATTGCCATCGCACCTCCGGCGATCATCGGATTAAGCATAAATCCTGTGAAAGGGAACAGAA